>CAMAHZ010000041.1 GCA_945834965.1 uncultured Clostridia bacterium
TTTTTTACGCAAAATCGCGGTTGACCCGACAATATACGCTAATTAACGGGGTTTTTACCTTTTATCCGACGTCATATTGCGGCGGAAAGCCAAAAGCGAGAGAACTATTGCCGCCACCAGCACTACCGCAACGGGAATAACGCCGAGCGCCGCAACGGAATCGAAAGAATATGCAACTATATTGCCCTGAGCGTCGGGCATGGTGTGATTTGCTCCCGTAATAACCCTGCCTATATAGACCGCAGGATAGAAGGGCAAACACCTGCAAAAGGTTTCAAACCCGCCCATAGTGTCAAGCGGCATCCAACAACCGCCTAAAATACCTGCACCGCAAATAAGCGCAGAGCATAGACCGGGCGCAGATTTATCGGACAGCACGCTGCCGAAGAGTATGCCAACGAAGATAAAGGTTATAAGCGTGGGTAGCATTGCTATCGAAAGCAGCATTGCCGCACCGAACGAGAAGTACGCACCGCCGAAGATAACCGCCATAAGCCAGCCGAAGAATATACAGACAATTTCCTGCACCACGCCCACAACAAAGCAGGGTAAGGCGTAACCTAAAACGAAGTCGCAGGTTTTCATAGGCGAAGAATACAGCCTTACTAAAAACGCCGACGACCTGTCCTTACTAACCAAAATGCTTTCCATAAGCATAACGAAGGTGAACGAAAACAGCATAATTCCGGGTACGAGCGATTTTGCTTCGAATATCGCCATATTCTCGGGAATGAAATGGTTTATCACCTGAAACAACAGCAGCATTACGACGGGAAAACCAAGGCAGAATACGTAGATTAAGGGGTCCCTAAGCATTTCCAAAGCGTTTCTCTTTACGAAAGCAAAAGTCCTTCTCATAACTCTTCCCCCCTTGTTGCAAGCTCTACGAAGGCGTCTTCAAAATTATCCTTACCTGCAAGCTCTTTAATCTCTTTACAGGTTCCGCAAGCTATAACTTTGCCCTTGACCATAATCGCAACCCTATCGCACAGCGCCTCAATCTCTTCTAAGTAGTGCGAAGTAAGCACAATCGTCGTTTGGCTTTTAATCTTTTGAATTACCGTCCAAAGCTCTCTTCTCGCAAGCACGTCCAACCCGAGCGTAGGCTCGTCCAAAAACAGCACCTTAGGGTTGGAGACGAGCGCCGACGCAATCGAAAGCCGTCTTTGCCAGCCGCCCGACAGCGTCTTTGCCCTGCGGTTTAAATTATCTTCCAGAGAAAAAGTTTCAACTACTTTCTGAACGGCTTCAGCCTGCTCGCCCTTATCCTTATAATAAAGACTTGCAAAAAACTGCAAATTTTCCTTAACCGTCAGATTAGGGGCAACGCTCGTCTCCTGCGGGGAAATATCCACAAGCCCTTTCACCTGACCTGACTGCGTTAAAATACTCTTACCGTACACGAACGCTTCGCCGTCGGTCGGTTTGGTCAAGCCGCAGAGTATCTTAATAAGCGTGGTCTTACCTGCGCCGTTCACGCCCAAAAGCCCGAACAACTCACCTTCTTCAACCTGCAAATCTACGCCCTTTAAAGCGTGGATTTCGCCGTAGCTTTTGCAGAGCGAATTACAAGAAATAACCTGCATAAAATCACTTCCTTTAATCCTTTAAATTTTCATACCGAGCCTTAAGCCCTATAAACATATCGCTGATGAGTACGCTAATCGTCTCATCGTCCAACTCGACGTAGGACGTTGCAAGCATTGTCGCTATGCCGTGAACGAACACCCAACACTCGCAATGAAACCTTTCGGCTAAATCCCCGTTTAAGCCCGTAGCGGACGAGAGCGAGTTTAAAACGTTGGTTATATCGCCGCCGTCGGGCGCTTCTTTTCCATCTTTGCGGCTGCGCATAAAAAGATAGGAAAAGAGCTGTCTCTCTTCCCTTGCAAAGCGGATATAACCCATTCCGTACGCCTTGTACTCCGGGTAAATACCACGCTCGACTTCGTCTTGAAGATAGGTTTGATAGACGGCGTTGATTAGCTTAACAACTTCGCCTTTAATCTCGTCCATTCCGCCGAAAGAAAGATAAATCGGTCGGGTTGAACAGCCCAACCACTTCGCAAGCGAGCGAGCGTTTAACGCAGACATACCGCTTTTTCTCACCAGCTCGTACGCGCCGTCGATTATCCTTTGCCTTGTAACCTGCTTTTTTGCCGACACGACTACACCCCCTTATTTTGATAGGTAACTTAAGTTACCATTAGTATAATATTAACGCGCCTGATTGTCAAGCGCATTAATTAATTATTATTCTTAATCTATCCACGCCGCCTTAAGGGGTATGATTTTATAGTCAATTCACACGTTTTACGGGCTTTTTGATTGATTTTAGCCCGTATTTTTGCCGTTTACTCCTTTTCCTAATCAGGTACTGCAAGAGCTTATACCCTTCGCAAAAGATAATAACCGACAGCGAAGCGGCGGCGCAGAGCGCCCAGAGCTTTAAGGGGATTTCAACGATTTTAAATGCGGCGGCAAGGGGCGTTAAGCAAAGGGCAATATTCGCCGCAACGCCCAAAAGCACGGTCAAGAGCAAGACCTTATTTGAAAGTATTCCGCAGAATGCCGACTGCCTGCCGCTCCTTACGTTGAACGCGTGAAAGAGCTCGGCAAAGCTTATGGTTATAAATGCCGCCGTCGTAGCCGACTGCGCCCCGAAAGACGCGAGCGCAAAGGCGTAGACGCCCACCGTGACCAAAGTTATATATATCGCCGAGATTAAAATAAAGGACAGCGATTGCCTTGAAAAGAGCGCCTTTTCAGCCCGCATAGGCGGCAAACTCATTTCGTCCGAGCCGCCCTTTTCAACGCCCAACGCAAGCACGGGGAAACTGTCGGTTATAAGGTTCAGCCATAAAAGCTGGGTCGAAGGCAAAAAACCGCACCCCATAAAGGCAAAGGTGACGATTAAAATGGATAGTACTTCCGCAAGGTTAGTCGACAAAAAGAATTGTATGGTCTTTTTGACGTTGGAAGAGATTCGCCTGCCTTCCTTAACCGCCGCAACTATCGTGGTAAAGTTGTCGTCGCAGATGACCATATCGGCAACGCTCTTGGCGACTTCCGTTCCGCTTTTGCCCATAACGATTCCTATATCCGCACTCTTAAGGCTGGGGGCGTCGTTTACGCCGTCGCCCGTCATAGCCACCGTCTCTCCGCACGACTGCAACACCTTGACGATTACGCTTTTGTGCTTGGGCGACACCCTTGCAAAAACTCGCCCGTCCTTTATCGCCCGTTTAAGTTGAGCTTTTGTCATTTCGTCAAGCTGTTCACCCGTATAAACCTGACTTTCGTCCTGACAGATACCCGCCTTTTTAGCGATAGCAAACGCCGTGGGTGCGCTATCGCCCGTAATCATAACCGTAGTTATGCCTGCCCTTTGACACTCTTTAACCGCCTGATAAACGCCGTCCTTCAAGCCGTCCTGCATACCGCACGCGCCGAGCAGAACCAAGTCCCTTTCTTCTAAAATATCGTCCTTACGGCAGGCAAACGCAAGCACGCGCAGGGCGTTTGAAGAAAGGCTTTCACACTCCTTTAAAAACGAAGATTTATCATCTTGAGTTATAGGCTTAATTTTACCGCCCTTTTCAATATAGGCGCAACGGCTTAACAAAATCTCTACCGCGCCCTTGCAATACACCTTAACCCCGTTCGCCGTACTAACCTTTACGGACATAAGCTTTCTTTCGGACGAAAAGGGAATTTCACTCATTAGGGCATATTCGGGGGTTAAAGATAGTTCGTCGGCATATATCCTTAGGGCAATTTCGGTTGGGTCGCCCATATACGCCCCCTTTTCGCCCTTTACCGAATTGCAGACCGCCATACACTCGTATAGCGAATTAGACCCCGTACTATGTGCCGTTGAACGCATTTTATCGGCAGAAATAACCGTTACTACGCGCATTTGATTGCAGGTTAGCGTACCCGTTTTATCGGTGCAAATACAGGTGCAGCCGCCAAGCGTTTCCACGCATTTCATCTTGCGGATAACGACGTTTTCGCCGCTTAAACGCTGAACGCCCATAGCCGTAATTACCGACACTACGGCAGGCAACCCTTCCGGCACGGCGGCAACGGCAATGGCAACCGCCGTCATAAAATTTTCCAACACCTTACCGCCCAAGCCGAACACGCCCACGCAGAACACGACGGCGGCAACGGCAACGACGAATGCGGAGATGATTTTGCCGAGCTTGTTCAAACTGCGCTCTAAGGGGGACGCAACCTTTTTAAGCTCGCCGAGCATTTTTGCAATCGTACCGATTTCGGTATCCGCACCCGTGGCGATTACCACGCCTTCGCCCCTGCCGCCCACGACGAAGGTCGAAGAAAAGGCGATATTCTTTGCGTCGTGGTAGTCCACCTTTTGCTTGTATATTGCGCCGTCGCATTTATCCACAGCCGCCGCTTCACCCGTTAAAGCCGCTTCCACGCAGCGCAGGGAATAAGCCTTGGTTATGCGAATATCGGCAGGCACCACGTCGCCTTCTTCCAAAAGCACGACGTCGCCTACGACCACTTCGCTACAGTCCACCTTTCTTTCAACGCCGCCGCGCCTGACCTTTGCAAAAGTACCGTTAAGCTTTTTAAGCCCTGCTATCGCCTTGTCCGCACGGTACTGCTGAATAGTGCCCACGACGGCGTTTAACAGTATTATAACGCAGATTATGGCGGTATCCGCAAGGTCGGAAACGCTCTTTGAAAGGAAGGCAACGACGGCTGAAATCAATGCGGCGCCGATTAAAAGCAGGGTCATCAAGTCGCCGAATTGAGAGAAAAACAGCCCGAAAACGTTTCTTTTTTTCTCTTCCTGTAAAATGTTTTTACCAAACCTTTCAAGCCTTGCCTTTGCTTCTTTTTCGCTAAGCCCCGACTTCTGGCTGTTTAGCTCGCTAAACGCCCGAGCCGCATTGCAATCGGTAAATTTAAGCATACTTCACCCCGTGATTATGCTTATTAAGTATCGGCGCAAAATATAACCGATAGGCGTTTAAAAGCCGCGCCTGCATAACACGCAGGCGCGGCAAAATTAAGCCTTAAAATTTAATTAATATAATTCAGTTCCGTCCTTAAGGGCTGGGAATTTTTTACACAGCAGCCCGAAGATATAACGGGCAGATTTTTCCGCGCCGTAGTTTTCCTTTTGCGTAAGAGCCGCATCCCTGTACGGGGTGAGAAGTTCGGGGCTTTTAGAAAAGCTTTCAATCAAGTCGCACGCCTTTTTTACGTTAAACTCCTTAATCGCGCTGCCCACGTCTTCTATGTAGTATTCGCCTATACGTTTTTCAATTTCGCAGGCGTAGTGGGTGATAATCTCGGGAACGCCGAAAAAGCAGGGCTCTGCCATAAGGCTTGCACCGCTCTTGCCGCAGGACACGTCCGACGCGGCTATAATTTCAAGCATATTGTCCGCCAAGCCGAAGGGCTTAAATACCGTGTTTCCAAGCGATTTTAACCCCATTAAATAGTTGTACAATTTTTCGTTCCTGCCGCAGACGACGATAAGGTTTATGGGCAAATCTCTTTTTAAAAGCTCTTCACACGTTTTTTTGCACTTACCCACACCGTAGCCGCCGTCGGCAACCAACACGGTGAATTTATTCTCGTCAACGCCGATTTCACGCCTAAGCTTTGCTTTATCGGGCGAGACGGCAAACGCTTCCTTTCTAATCAAAAACGGAACGAGCTTTAAATTATCCTCATTAAAGCGCTTTTTGTGCATTTTCATTGCACGGTTGTACCCTTTCGGCATTGACAATAGCGCCAAGTCACAGGGATAGCGGAATAGCGTATTCATCCACACGTCGGGGCAATACATTGCAGTTAGCGGGCGGTTTTTCATCTTCATTGCGTAGTAGTTGGTCGCCCAGTGAGTGCTTACGACCAAATCGGGCTTGAGCTCGGTCATATGTTTTACGCCTTTTTTAAGCGCACCCCAGCCGATAAAGTCCACCGCACCCCAGGAAGAAAGTTTAACGCCCCAAAAGCGCATATTAAACGTTGCAAAATACCCCAAGGCAGGGCTTTTGTTGTAGCGCACTACGTTTTCGGCAAGCTCCTTTTCGTAGGTAATCAGCTTTTTATCCCCCTGCTCGGTAAAAAACTGCGAACGAACGACTTCGACCTTATCGCCGTAAAGCCGTTCAAACTCGTCCGCAATGCTATTCATAGGCATTATGTGCCCAAGCCCTGCTTCCGTAAACGGAAACACTACTCTTGGTTTATCCATTGAATTCCCCTTTTTACTCTGCTTTTGTCTTTAAGATGCACAAATAACCACGTTATCTATAGCGGTAAGTCTTGCGCCGCGGTTGCTTGACGTTAGCTGTATACCGTTTATATCGCCCTGCACAGCCAAGTTATAGACTTCATAGGTCGACGTGCCGTCGGTGATATTCACGGTTAGTTTTTTCGTCGTCAGGTCGAACTTAAAATAGATTTTATAAGTAACGTTTTTTGCCCACACAAAGGAATTTTCGGGCGTGGTAACCGCACCGCCGTCCGCAATATAGGTCAACGGCTTAGTCTTGTCGGTATCTATTCTGACCGCAAACGTAACGCCGCTACCGCTTACGAACCTGATTAATTCCCACTTCGTACCTATATCGGTGGTAGTCATTTCAAAATAGCCTTCGACGACAGACGACGCGTTGCCGAATGAAATTACCGTAATCGTGTTTGCACCGTTAGTAACCTGATTAGTCTTTCCGCCTGAAACTTCAGTATAGCTTTGACTATAACCTAAAGTTGCGTCGGGCAGAGAGAAAATACCTGCCGTGGAATAATCGTTTGCAAACTCTGCAAGCTTAGTGCCGTCTGCAACCGAAGAGAAGTCTTGGGCAAACACTTTATCCGCACGCGCTAAGAGCTGTTCATAAGTGGGAATTATAACTTCATCACCCGTAGAGCCGCCCGTGGAACCGCTATCACCCGTAGAGCCGCCCGAAGAGCCACTATCGCCCGAGCCGCCCGAAGAGCCGCCTTGATTACCGCCTTCGGGGTCTATTGCCGTAGTGCCGTTGCGCTTTTGCACGCCCGCCAAAAGGGGAACGTTTTCCTTTGTCTCTTCCGCGGTGTACATAACCGAAACGTTAGTAACTTTATTAGTCGCATCGTAGTAGAAAGCGCTTGCGTCGGTATCGAAAGTTTTGTTGTAGATATTGTCGTTTGCAACCGTCTTAGTTCGGTCGGTCACGTCGTAGATGTAGCTGTTAGAAGAATAGTTTTTACCGCTAAACACGTTTTTATAGAGCTTGACCGCACCCGTTTTGCTATCGCCCGTCTTTATCTCAATAGGGGTGTTACAGTTTTCAAAATAACAATTTTCTATAAACGCATACGCACCTGCACGGATAGACATATTCGTACCCGTCGACTTGTAGTAGTAGTTGTTATACATATGCATATTCGCCTGTCTGCCCAAAGGAAGGCGGCTTGAGTTGTTGTTGTAATAGTTGTGGTGGAAGGTTACGCACGCCGTCTTTACGCTGTCGCCGCCGCCGACTAACCCCGTCTTGTGGTTGTTGTGGTGAACGTTGTAGGAAGTGGTAAGGTACGAAAGCTGTTTAAAATCGGTCGCGCCGTCGCCTTCGTGCTTATCCTGCTCGGCGGTCAAATCCCAATAGTTGATACCTTCTTCAAAGGTGTTGTGGTGTAGCCATAAATGCTTACTGTCAAAGCCGTCTACGGTAGTACTTCCCTTTGACCCTTCAAACGAGCAAGCGTCTTCGGTGTAGTCTTCAAAGGTTAGATTTCTGACTTCGATTGAGTTGCAGTACTGCCAGGTCAAGCCCCACTGAAAGAGCCCTGCGCTTTCGCCCACGCCTTCGAGAGTGACGTTGTTTGCACTCTTTATAGGACAGTTATTCCAAATGGTATCGTATTCACCGCCAGAGTATTTTGCCCTGCTATCCAACCCCTTAAGCTCCGACCAGACCGAAGTGTTTAAGGTGTTGTATCCGCCTGAAATCAAATCCGCTTGAGAGATATTAGAATTCGTGGGAAGTTGTTTGCCGTTTATGCCTTTAACAACCGACGCAGGCATTAAGTTCTGGCTGTTGTACTTTTTATCGGCATTGTAGTCAATCTTGTTCCAGGTTGCCGCACCGATTGTGTCTATCACCCTGATTATTACGGGCTTACTGCTCTTGGACAGGTTGTTTAAAATGCTTACTATACCCGTACACTTAGTACTGCCAAGGGTTGCCGTAACCGTGTTTTTAGTCTTTTCGGATACGTAGATAATCTGCGCATTATCCTTGGGCGTGCCGTCGTCCTTATACGCGCCTACGCCCGACGAGTAATTAAAGTGTGCATAGCCCGAACGGTCGTACGCCGTAACGCTCTTCGTAACGGTAACCGTCTTTCCTGCCGATGAAGTGATTTTAAATTCGTACGTTGCACCGCCCTTAAGCCCTAATATATCTGCACGGGCGTAACCTGAAGTTGCCGCCGAACGGATAAGCTGACTGTCAAGAGTAGTGTAGTTGGTCTCGGTGGTGAGCTTGTATTTAACGCTTGCGTTTGCAGGGGTTGACTCCGACCACTCGAACGCCGCACACTCGTTGCCTGCGTATGAGTAGGTTAAAATCAATTCGTTAGCCGAAGGTGCGTTTACCGTTACAACGCAGGTTGCCGTCTTGTTGCCGTCTGCCGTAGTTGCGGTTATAGTCGCACTGCCTGCCGCAACTGCCTTAACCTTACCGCCGTTATCAACGGTTGCTACTGCCGTATTATCCGAAGTCCAGCTAACCACCTTATTCGTTGCGTTAGAAGGGGAAATATTCGCCGTAAGAAGTTGTTCGCTGTTTACGCTTAAACTCAGCGTTGCAGGCGTTACGCTTACGCTTTCAACCGCAACCGCGTCGGTTGAGCCGC
>CAMAHZ010000042.1 GCA_945834965.1 uncultured Clostridia bacterium
TTAATGAAAAAATTGACTATCGACGGTAACACCGCCGCCAGCCATGTGGCCTACGCCTTTTCGGAAGTAGCCGCTATCTACCCCATTACCCCCTCTTCCCCTATGGCAGAAGTTGCGGACGAATGGGCGACCGCAGGCAGAACGAATATGTGGGGTCAGAAAGTTAAGATTGCAGAAATGCAGTCAGAAGGCGGCGCCGCAGGCGCTGTACACGGTTCGCTTTGCGCAGGTGCATTAACCACCACCTACACCGCATCGCAGGGTCTTTTATTGATGATTCCCAACATGTACAAAATCTCGGGCGAATTGATGCCTATGGTTATGCACGTATCTGCTCGTGCGCTTGCAGCTCACTCGCTTAACATCTTCGGCGACCACGCCGACGTTATGGCTTGCCGCCAGACGGGCTTTGCAATGCTTTGCGATTCGTCCGTTCAGGAAGTTATGGATTTATCGTTGGTAGCTCACCTTTCCACCTTAAAGGCAAAGGTTCCCTTCATCAACTTCTTCGACGGTTTCAGAACTTCTCACGAAGTTGCTAAAATCGACGTTTGGGATGAAGCTGACGACTATGCTGAAATCAGGGCTATCTGCGAAGAAGTCGGCATTGCAGCTGACATTGCAGATTTCAAGACCCGTGCGCTCAACCCTGAACACCCCATTCAGAAGGGTACTGCTCAGAACAGCGACACCTACTTCCAGAACAGGGAAACCGCGAACAGCTACTACGAAGCTACCCCTGCTATCGTTCAAAAGATGATGGACGTAGTTTCCGCTAAGTGCGGCAGGAAGTACCACTTATTCGACTACGTTGGCGCACCCGACGCAGAAGAAGTTATCGTATGTATGGGTTCGGGTTGCGAAACCATTGAAGAATCCATCAACAAGCTCAACGCAATGGGCAAGAAGTACGGCCTTATCAAGGTTCGTCTTTACAGACCTTTCGTTGCAGACGCATTCGTTGCAGCTATCCCCGCTTCCGCAAAGAAGATTGCCGTTCTCGACAGGACTAAGGAACCCGGCTCACTCGGCGAACCCTTGTACCTTGACGTTTGCTCGGCTATCCTTGAAAAGGGCGTTTCCGGCGTGAAAGTAGTTGGCGGCCGTTACGGCTTAGGCTCTAAGGAATTCACCCCTTCCATGGTACTTGCAGTTTACAAGAACCTTGAAAAGGACGAACCCAAGAACCACTTCACCGTAGGTATCTACGAAGACGTTACCAACACTTCGATTGACTTCTCTGAGAAGTTCGACGCGGCTCCTGCAGGCTCGACTTCCTGTAAGTTCTACGGTTTGGGTTCCGACGGTACCGTTGGTGCAAACAAGAACTCCATCAAGATTATCGGCGACCACACGGACAAGCACGCTCAGGCATACTTCTTCTATGATTCCAAGAAGTCCGGCGGTATCACCGTATCACACCTCCGTTTCGGCGATACTCCTATTCAGAGCGAATACTTAATCGACAGCGCAGACTTCGTTCAGTGCTCTAACCCTTCCTACATCACCCGTTACGATATGACGAGCGATATTAAGGTCGGCGGTACCTTCCTTGTAAACACTTCGGCTACTACCGTTGAAGCTTTGGAAGATTTCTTACCTGCAAAGGTTAAGCAGGATATCGCAAAGAAGAATATCAATCTCTACGTTATCGACGCAATCAAGATTGCCGGCGAGCTTGGTCTTAAGGGTAGAACCAACACCATTTTACAGTCTGCATTCTTCCGCGTTAATCCCCAGATTATGCCCTACGACAAGGCTGTAGAATATATGAAGTATATGGCTAAGAAGTCCTTCGGCAGAAAGGGTGACGCAGTCGTTCAGATGAACTACAACGCAATCGATT
Source organism: uncultured Clostridia bacterium (assembly GCA_945834965.1). Lineage (GTDB taxonomy): Bacteria > Bacillota > Clostridia > Christensenellales > Borkfalkiaceae > Coproplasma. The sequence continues at coordinate 1,847 of CAMAHZ010000042.1, forward strand.
CCGCCGCAGGCGACAACCTTGTAAAGATTGACGTTCCTGCAGCTTGGGCAAACGCAACGACCGGCGCAGCTATGGTAGAAGGTCACGCTGATAAGTACTATCAGGAAATCATTAAGCCCATTCTCTATCTTAAGGGTGACGAGCTTAAGTCTTCTCAGTTTAACGCTGACGGTCACGTTCCCACCGGCACCACCAAGTTTGAAAAGCGCGGCGTTGCCGTTACCGTTCCCCAGATTGACCTTGACAAGTGTATCCAGTGCGGTACCTGCTCCTTCGTTTGTCCCCACGCTTGCTTGAGACCTGCACTCGTTGCAGAAGGCGCTGAAAAGCCCGCAACTCTTGCAACCAAGAAGGCTATCGGTCTTGCAGGTTACGAATACAGAATGCAGGTATCTCCCCTTGACTGTATGGGCTGCGGCGTGTGCGCTACGGTCTGCCCCGTTAAGGACGGCGGTGCTATTAAGATGGTTCCCCTTGCAGCATCCCTTGAAGCAGGCGAAGCTGAAAACTGGGAATACGCAGTTGAACTCCCTGAAGTTGACACTTCTAAGTTCAAGAAGGAAACCGTTAAGGGTTGCCAGTTCTGCACTCCTTTGTTTGAGTTCTCAGGCGCGTGCGCAGGCTGCGGCGAAACCCCTTACGTTAAGGTTGTTACCCAGCTCTTCGGCGAAGATATGGTTATCGCTAACGCTACGGGCTGCTCTTCCATCTACGGCGGTTCTTCACCTACCTGCCCTTACACCACTAACAAGGAAGGCAAGGGTCCTGCTTGGGCAAACAGCTTGTTCGAGGACAACGCTGAATTCGGCTACGGCATGAACCTTGCATACTCCGCAAGAAGAAACGCTGTTAAGGCTAAGGTTGCACAGCTCGCTGAAATCAGCGAAACCTGCAAACCCGCTTGCGAAGCTTACCTTGCTGCATTCGAAGATAGAGAAGCTTCTAAGAAAGCTTCCGCAGAGCTTATCAAAGTTCTCGAAGGCTGCACCACTTGCGAAAAGTGCGGTTCACTCGTTAAAGAAATTCTCGACGCTAAAGACTGCCTTGCTAAGAAGTCCATCTGGATTTTCGGCGGCGACGGTTGGGCATACGATATCGGCTACGGCGGCTTAGACCACGTACTTGCAAGCGGTGAAGACGTAAACGTACTCGTTCTCGATACCGAAGTTTACTCCAACACCGGCGGTCAGGCTTCTAAGTCCACCAACATCGGTGCGGTTGCTAAGTTCGCTTCCGCAGGTAAGAGAGTTAAGAAGAAGGATTTAGGTATGATTGCTAAGTCCTACGGCTACGTATACGTTGCACAGTGCGCTATGGGTTCTAACCCTGCACAGCTCCTTAAAGCTCTTTCCGAAGCTGAAGCTTACCACGGACCTTCACTCATCATCTGCTACGCTCCTTGCATCAACCACGGTATTAACATGACCAAGAGCCAGCTTGAAGAGAAAGCAGCAGTTGATTGCGGTTACTGGCAGCTTTACAGGTACAACCCTGAAACCGACGTATTTACCCTTGACTCTAAGGAACCTACGGGCGACTATCAGGCATTCCTTGCAGGCGAAACCCGTTACGCTTCCCTTGTTAAGACTCAGGGTGCTGACGTTGCAAGCGAACTCTTCAAGAAGACCGAAGAGAGCGCTAAGGCAAGGTTGGAAGGCTATAAAAAGCTTGCAGGTAAGGAATAATTCCGCTGTAACTTTTAACTAAATTTAATTGCGCCGTGCGGCTTTTGCCGCACGGCGTTTATTTTGTAAGCAGACCTTGTCAACCCGAAGCGTATCACTTATTAGCTTATTCGCTACCACCCAAGCTTTGTGTGAACAATTTGACATTTTATCATTTTTTTGCTATAATAAACAAAAGTTAAGTCAGGTGGATTGTATGCGAAAAAGTAACAGAGAAATTAAAGACTTTAATAAAATTATAGAATTATTAGACCGTTGTCAGGTTATAAGGCTTGGTTTGTACGGCGAAGATTACCCATACGTCGTACCCCTTTCATTCGGCTGGGAAGTGAAAGAAGGCAAGCTTAACATATACTTCCATTGTGCAAAGGAAGGCAAAAAGATTGATTTAATTGCCTCAAATAACAAAGTTTGCGTTGAAGCGGATATTTTAAACGGATATAAGCCGACCGAAAAAAGCGTTACCGCCGACTATGAAAGCGTTATTGCCTTTGGCACGGCGCAAGAAGTTGAAGGCAACGAAGCCGTTCACGGAATTAAACTTTTGCTTGACCACTGCGGAATTTCCGGCTATTCGCCCGAAGATTGCGTTTTAAGACAAATAGTTGCCGTTTATAAAATATGTGTTGATACGATTACGGGCAAAAAAAGGTTTTTGTGAATAAATATCTACCGCACACTAAAATAGCCGACGCTTTACTGCGTCGGCTATTTACTTAAGAAGAAAAATATAGAAACTTGTATCAATATTCAAACTTATAACGGACGGTATACGTCTTTTTAGTATTTGCCTTAAGCAAGGGCGTTTCAAATCCTTCTACGTTTACTGCGTTGGGATAGAACTGCGGCTCTAAACAAAAACTACAGCCGCCGCCCTTACCATTGTAGGGTTTGGGATTGCCGACGTACAACTGCAGACCGGGAAAATCAGTAGACATCTCCACCGAAATATTACTTTTATCGCCTTGCGCTATCGCCGAAGGATTTCCGCTAAGGCAGAAATTATGGTCGTAAGTCTTTCCGCCGAGCTTGGTATAATCTGCACCGATAGGCTTTAGTAAAGTGAAATCTAAAGGCGTACCCTTAACGCTTTCCACCGTCCCTACGGGGATAAGGTTTTCATCCGTGGGCGTATAGCTTTGTGCATTAATCTTTACGAGATTGCCCATCACTTCGCCTTCACCGTTCAAATTGAAATAGGCGTGACAGGTGGGGGCAAACAGCGTATCCTTGTCGCTTTCACCGCTGTACTTAATAGTAAGCTCCCTGCCGCTTAACGCAAATTCCACCTTAAATTTAAGCTCGCCTGAAAAGCCCATATCGCCGTCGGGGCTGGTCAATGAAAGAGCTAAATTGTCGCCGTTTACTTCAACGTCGTAAAACCTTTTATCGAAACCTTCTACGCCGCCGTGCAGGCAATTATCGCCTTCGTTGGCGGATATATGCCACTCTTTATTGCCAAGCGTAAACTTTGCTCCTGCAATTCTGTTGGCAACTCTGCCCACGGTAGCGCCTACGTACGCCTTGCTGTTGAGATAGCCTTCAACGCAGTCGTAGCCGATTAAGACGTTCTTCTCACCATTTGGTGTGTTGAGCTTGATAAAGTTCAGCGTTGCGCCGAAGTCGAGAACGCCGACCTTGATAAAAGCGTTTTCAATGGTATAGAGACTTACTTCCCTACCCTTGTATATATCGAACAAAGACTTTGAAATCATTTCAGCTTTTCAACCGTTATGCCGTCTGCAATATCGGCCTGATAGCACTTTGCCTTGTAGCCCGTTGCGCTTTCGTACTTTTGACAGACGTAATTTTTAAAATCTTCTACAGCGTCGGTTTTAACGAGCGAAATGGTACAGCCGCCGAAGCCTGCGCCCGTCATTCTCGAGCCTACGCACGCAGGGTGTTCCTGTGCGGCGGAAGCAAGAGCGTCAAGCTCCCTGCCCGTAACTTCGTATAGCTTGGACAGCGACTCGTGCGATTTGTTTAAAAGCAAGCCCAAAAAGTCAACGTTACCGACCTTCATAGCCTGTACCGCAAGGTTAACCCTGTCGCACTCGTTGATTACGTGAGTTGCTCTGTCCCTTACCTTTCCGCTTAAAACGTGGCTGTATTTTGAAAATTCTTCGGGGGTTAAATCGGCAAGGCACTCGATATCTACGTACTTTTTGAGTTGAGTCAACGCCTGTTCCGTTTCCGTGCGGCGTTCGTTGTACTTGCTCTCGACAAGATTGTGCGGCTTGTTGCTGTTTATAATGACGAGCGAATAGCCGCCGAGCTTGATGGGGACGTACTCCCTTTCAAGCGTCTTGCAATCAAGCAGAATTGCGTGATTTTCCTTGCCGCATGCAGACGCATACTGGTCCATAATTCCGCAGTTGACGCCTGCGTATTCCCTTTCTGCCTGTTGCGCCTTTAAGGCTACGTCTACGGGGTCGAACTCTTCCCCTGCGACGGTTGCGAGCGCGGCAATCGTAGAAACTTCGATTGCGGCAGACGACGACAGACCGCTGCCGAAAGGTACGGTACAGTCCTGCAACATATCGCAGCCCACAATTTTATGCCCTGCTCTCTGCCACATTAACGCGCTGCCTGCCTGATAGTTGCCGTACTTGATATCCTTGTAGCTTTCAAGCTTATCGATATCAAGCGAAACTTCGTCTGGCAAGGTTGTCCACCTTACGTTGATTTTATTCGTGCCGTTGGGGCGAACGTAGACGGTGTTCTTAAGCGACAGAGCCGCAGGCAAAACCTTGCCGCCGCAATAGTCAATATGCTCGCCTATTATATTTACCCTGCCTGCCGCACTTACTTTGTATTCGTAATCTTTCTCATTCATAGTTCACACCCCAAGTCGGTCATAAATTTTATAGTCTGTTGCCTGTCCTTGAATACCGCAGTGTTTTCAAGTATTCTCGAGCAGATACTGCCCAGCTCCTTTTTCATTGCTCCGTGAACGTCGATTTTCTCGCTTTCGTATATGGCTTTAGTTTCGTCATAAACGAGCTTAAATGCGGCATATTCGGGGGGCAACTGACGATTTTCTTCGATGATTTTTTCAATCTCGGACAGCTCGCCTTCTAATCTGCCGGGTAAAATGAATAAGCCCTGAGCTTCGATAAGCCCTATACTCTCTTTCTTTATTACGTGGAATTCGGGGTGAGCGTGGAACACGCCTTCGGGGTATTTTTCGCTCGTTACGTTAGAACGTAAGATTACGCTCATCTCATACCCGCGCTCCGTCTTGACGACTGTGGGCGATATGCTGTTATGTATTCCTTCACTATCTTCGTTGATTATGCCGAGTTCGGGGTTGTTATAGCTAACCCACGCTGAACGAATCTTTTCACAGAGTTCGACTATGTCTTTGCGCTCCTTTGAAATTACCCTTACGACCGTTCCCTGCCATTCTACCACTTCTATTATCGCGTTGGGATAGCTTTTATGCTTTAGCGTGTACGCCGCCTTTGCCTTATGCATAGGCAGAATCTCTCCGCCGCCCTGATAGTGGTCGTGGGCGAGTACGCTTCCGCCTATCCTTGGAAGGACTGCGTTGCACCCTATAAAATAATGGGGGAAGATATCCACGAAGTCCATAAGTCGGGTAAACGTCCCTTCGTCAATGTGCATGGGCGTATGCTCGCAATTAACGGCAATACCGTGCTCGTTGAAATAGCCGTAGGGCGAATACTGCCAGAACCAGCGTTGACCGCCGAGATTTAAGTCAACCGTCCTGAGCGTTCTTTTATTCCTTGCGCCGTAACCTTCGTTTTCACGGCAGATTACGCACTTTGCAAAGCCGCCTTCAACCGAGTTACCTGCCTTTGCCTTTTTAGGGTCGCGAAATTCAGGCTTTGCCTTATTTATGGTGACGATAAGCCCGTTGCTTTCAAAACGGGGGTTCTTATCCAGCTTTGCCTTTTTAACGTATTCGTTATGCACGCAGTAGCTGTAAAACCAGTCCATAGCCGCCTTACCGCTGACCTTTAAAAGAATTTGGAATTTGGCGTTAATTTCGCTTGGCATAAGCGATAATACTCCGAAGATTTCGTCTATCTCTTCTTCGGAGAGGTCTTCGCTCTCGCATCTTTGAAGTATTTCAAGCACTTGGTTTTTAACGTAGTTTGCGTTATACCGGTCGAGTTCGAGATACTCTTTTGCGTATTCGGTGTATTCTTCCGCCCTTGTCAAAATATCTTTCATATAGCTTTATTCGCCCTGCGCTTCAGTTTTTTCTATATCCCGAAGGATTTTTGGTCTGCCAGTTCCAGCTGCTTGCACACATCTCGTCTATGCCAAGCTCCGCTACCCAGCCAAGTTCGTTTTTTGCCTTACTTGCGTCTGCATAGCACGCCGCAATATCGCCCGGTCGACGGGGCTTTATGGAATAGGGAATTGCGTGTCCGCACGCTTTTTCAAAGGCGTGGATAACGTCTAACACGCTGTACCCTACGCCCGTACCTAAATTATAGGTATACACGCCGTTTTGATTGATTTTATCTATCGCCGCAACGTGACCTTTTGCTAAATCTACTACGTGGATATAGTCTCTCACGCCCGTTCCGTCGGGGGTGGGATAGTCGTTTCCGAATACCCCCACTTCCTTAAGTTCGCCTATTGCAACCTTTGCAATATAGGGCGTTAAGTTGTTGGGTATGCCCTTGGGGTCTTCGCCGATAAGTCCGCTTGCGTGTGCCCCAACGGGGTTGAAATAGCGAAGAAGTACTACCGTCCACTCGTTGTCGGCTTTGTATACGTCGGAAAGCATAATCTCCTGAAAATACTTGCTCGTGCCGTAGGGGTTGGTCGTTCCGCCCGTCTTGCAATCTTCGGTCAAGGGCAAAACTTCGGGGTCGCCGTAGACGGTGGCAGAAGATGAGAAAACGATTTTCTTACAGCCATGCTCACGCATTGCCTGCAACAAAACTAAAGTTCCGTACAAGTTATTGTCGTAGTACTCGATAGGCTTTGCGCAAGATTCACCAACTGCCTTTAACCCTGCAAAGTGTATTACCCAGTCTATCTTATTTTCGGTAAAAATTTCATCGAGAGCGGCTTTATCCCTAACGTCTTTATTATAGAATTTTACGGATTTGCCCGTAATCGTTTCCACCCTTTTCAAGCTCTCTTCGCTTGAGTTGGAAAGATTGTCTATAACTACTACCCCGTAGCCGTTTTCAATCAGCTCTACTACGGTATGACTGCCGATATAGCCTGCACCGCCCGTTAC
>CAMAHZ010000043.1 GCA_945834965.1 uncultured Clostridia bacterium
ATACCCGTTGGGATTGCCGCACTTCGCCTACGGCTCGTTCGCAATGACGCGGTTTAGTTGGGGTGACACACCACTGCTTGACGGGGAATTTAGTTGGTCAAGTATGAAAGTAATTAAGAAACGCCGCCGTGGTCGCACCACCGCCGTGGCAATCTCATTGAGTATGTGCGGACTTTTTACCAACGCACTTTATTGCCGCATAAAAAAGCGAACGAGCCGTTAAACAATTCTTGCCAAACAACCCGTTCGCTATTAAACACTATTTATCCGCATTAATTTTCACGAATTTTTTTTACCGCTTTAGATAAAACTTCTACCGTTTCGTCCACTTCGTCTTGAGTGTTGTATTTGCCAAAGGTGAAGCGAACGGCGCTCTTTGCCCTATCTTCGCCCAAGCCCATAGCCAAAAGCACGTGGGAAGCTTTTACCGCCCCCGAAGAGCAAGCCGAACCCGTTGATACTGCAATCCCCTGCAAATCAAGGGCGAATAAAATCTGCTCGCCGTCGCACCCGTCAAAGGAAATATTAGCGTTAGCAGGCAACCTGTTTACCATATCGCCGTTGATATGAACGCCGTCTATTTGCTCGCATACGAGCTTTATAAACCTATCGCGCAGAGCGGTAATCTTTTTATTGTTTTGCTCCATTTCGGCAACGGCGTTGCTTAACGCCCTTGCACAGCCCACCGCACCTGCCGTAAAGGTCGTTCCGCCGCGCAAGCCCCTTTCCTGTCCGCCGCCCGAAATTAAGCGGGTAAATCTGCCGTTGCCACGCATATATAGCCCGCCGAAGCCCTTTGGCCCGTAGAATTTATGCGCTGAAAAACCCACGCCGTCCGCAGGGAATAACTCAAACGGCAACACCCCTGCAATCTGAACGCAGTCGCAGTATAAAAACACGCCCTTTTCTTTGCAGACCGAATATATCTCGGATATAGGCTGAATAGTACCCACTTCGTTATTAGCCGCCATAACGGCAACGAATGTCGTATCGGGGCGGATAGCGCTTTCTACCGCCTGCGCCGAAATTAAGCCCCTTTCGTCGGGGTTTAAAAACGTCACTTCAAAGCCCTGCTTAATCATATCCTTAGCGCTCTCTATAAGCGCAGGGTGTTCCATTGCGGATACGATTAAATGCCTACCCTTGTCAGCGTTTGCAAGGCACACGCCCTTAAGAGCCGTGTTGCCCGATTCCGTACCGCCCGAAGTGAAATAAAGTTCGTCTGCCTTAACGCCCAAAATTGCGGCTATTTCGTCCCTTGCGCCCTGCACGGCGTTAGCCGCCGCCCTGCCGTATCGGTGCTGAGACGACGGGTTACCGAAACAGGTCGTAAGATACGGCGTCATTGCGTTTAACACGTCCTTATCCAAAGGCGTAGTCGCCGCATTGTCTAAGTAAATCATTTTCAACCCTTAAGTGCGTTATATATTGCGTTGAACGCATCTAAATCTTCTTGATTTGCAAGCATTTCACGGCCAAGCTTTGTCGCCGTATTCTTCTTGTTAAGCCTTACCCTTCTGCACGCGGTGAGAAGTTGACGGAGAATAAACGCCGTAAACACCAAAGTAATAAACTCAAGCGAAGTAAAGACGATTGCCAAAATTAAATTAGTATTCGTCGGTATCGAATGAATATTTAAAAAGAAGTAGGTTGACAGCCCGAAAAATACCGCGAACAGGGCAAGCGAAACGGATATCAAGGTTATTGCCTTATTCCTGTCTGCAATAAACTTCTTTGCCCTAATCTCTTTCTGTTTCTCGTTTTCTTCGCTGAGAGTTGCAACCTTTCTTGAAAGGGATTTAATATTACTTAGTAAGCTTTCGGAAGATTTTTCAAACAGCTCTTTCTTAGTCTGCCCGTCGGTGTGCTTTTTAAGCTCGCCCACGTACTCTTTTGCGTCCCTTATCCTTGTATAGTCGGTAAAGTTACGGGTGTACGCCACGATTTCAAGCGCATAGATTTCGCCGTTTGCGCTATCAAGCTCGATAGCCTTTTCCAAGCTCTCAACCGCGGTTGCGTACCTGCCCTTTTCACATTCCCTTCTTGCGCTCTCAACGAGCTTAGCCGCTTGCTCAGCCTTTTGCTCTTTGAGCTTGCGCTCTCTTTCTTCGTTATACTCAAAACTTGCCGCCGAGCTTTCGCCCCCTTCTTCAAGCCCTTCTTCGTCGACGAAGAAGCTTACTTCTTCCACCTGCTCTTCTTCGGCGGTATCGTCTATATACAGCTCGTCTTCGCCGTCTGCGTTTTTGCGTATCCTGTACTTCTTGTCCTTATCGGTGTCTATCAATCTCTCTTCTGCCATAAATCTATCCCTTTATATTCGGTAAAACCGTTTTGGTCAAAATTAATCTGTGCTTTCCGCGGTAACGGCTTTGAACGTAACGGGAAAACTCGTCGTTTTCCATAACGGCGTAAACGCCGCTGCCCGAACCCGTCATATTCACGCCAAGCGGCGCAAACTCTTCAAGCTCTTTTACCGCCTGAAAAACGCCGCCGTTAAGGCATACAGCCGCCGCATACAGGTGGTTGTTAAGCCCTTTGGCAACCCCTTGCAAATCGCCGCATAAAAGGGCGTTTTCCACGCTCTCGCTCATAGGAGCACCCTTTATTTGGCTATCGCTCTTTTTATAACACTCTGCGGTGGAAACACCGCCATCAGGCACTAAAAGCACCAACTGCATTTTTAAACGGCTGTCTATGCGCTTGACGATATCGCCCCTGCCTGAAATTCTTGCATATCCGCCCGTAAGCATATATCCGCAGTCGCTGCCTAAACTATCTGCAATAGCCTTAATTTCGTTAAAATCGCTCACGCCGTATAATTTAGCCATTGCCCTTAAAACGCCTGCTACGTCCGCAGAAGAGCCGCCTAAGCCTGCCCCCACGGGGATATTCTTCCACACGGTTATATCCGCACCGCAGGTATCGAATTTTTCCATAAACGCCATTGCCGCCTTGACCGCGTTGTTGCGTTCGGGGTCTATACTCTCGCTCCCTTCGCCGTGCATAGTTACGTTTACACGCTTATCGCCGCGGCTCCTTGCCGTAATCACGTCGGCAAGGTCGATTGACGCCACCACGCTGTCGAGCATATGATAGCCGCCGAAAACGCCCGTGATATCGAGCGTGAGATTGACCTTTGCGTATGACTTTACCCGTGCGTAATCCATAGGCTAATTATAACACAATAATCACGCCGTTTCAACCGTTAGCACGACAAAAAACGGGTACTACGCTATTTTTTAGCTATAGCACCCGTTTATTGAATAGGCGTTTAATATCAGTCCTTACTTAGGCGTTAACCGTTACATTTACTGCGGTAGATTAAAATACGTTCCTTACCGCATAAGGGGAAGGACAGTTCGGGATTGCAGACGAGTACGTCGGAAGGCGACTTGTTTAGCTTTTTAGCCACTTCCCACAGCCCGTCGCCTGCGGCAGGCAAAAAGACGGACACGGCGCAGTCGTTAGGCACGATACGCTCGCCTTCATCTATTGCGCTTACGTAGCTGCACTCGTTATTATCGCACACAGTAGCGCAGATTTTAAGGCTTGCCGCCGCCTCTGCCTCCCCCTCGGCTTTAAGCTTTACTGAAATACCGCTGACGGCTATATCAAGCGATACGCTTTGACCGCTTTGAGCTACGCCCTTTAACCCGACGGAAACGGGCAGGGTTATTTCCGTACTCTTGACTTCGCCGCCCTGCAGATAGATTAAATGACAGCTTACCGCACCTTCTGCACACCCTTCGGCGGCGTTATATTCGCACTCGGCAACGGGCAGTACTGCGGCGCAGAATTGACAGTCGTAGGAAAGCCTGCTCTTTGCGGCGGCAAGCCCTTTCACGTTTTCCGAATACACCTTAATTTCCCTGCATACTAAATTGCTCTCTTTTGCAAAGGTAAGATTAAGGGCGTTGTCGGCTGAGAATGCGTCCACCGCGACGCTCTCTGAGCGCATAGCCGTAAACCAACCGTTTGCGCTTATCGTGCAGGTAAAATTTAAATTGCACCTGCCCTTATCTTCATTGACGGTTGCATTCAGGTTTAAATCGCTTATTTCCACCCAAGCGGCGGCGTTAACCCCTGCGGACGCGTCGTCACACGGGGCGGTCATCTTAAAGGGTATAACGCGCTCTATGCACACGGGGCTCTGCCTGCGCATTGCGAATAGGGAAAGGTATATCTCGCCCGAAATATCCACGTCGCCCGTGCCGCACTCGCAGGATAGCACCACCGCCTTTGCGCTGGGAATAAGCACGTCTATAAGACTATCCGCTTCAAAGTCGTCTTCCACTTCGCTCTCGCCCGTAAAGGTTACCACCGAGCATAAATTCAGCTCTTCGTTTTTTATAAACGCGCCTTCCGCCGTTGTTAAATACGCCCTTTCACCCTGTTCGTAGACGCATATATGGGCGGCAACGACTATTGATATGACGAACGACGAGCCGTCTCTGCGGAAGGTCACCTTGTCGCATTTTAAGGCGCACACGCCGACTTGAGCAGGCGCAAAATCTTCACCGTCTAAATAGTGAGAAAACTCCACGCCCTTTTGCATACGGCACAGCTTTCCTTCTTCGTCCGAATAGACTATGGTAAGCACAGCCTTGCCGCCGTAGTTTATTCTTCCGTCCGCAACTTCGCACGATAAGGTGGAGAGCTGCGGTTCAACCGCGATTATTTCGGTAATCTCGCTCGACTGCGGAAAGCGACTTTCCACCACGCTGCGGTCTTCAACCGTTTTAATAAGCCTTTTAACGCCTTCTGAATTAATTTCGGGTTTCAACATAATACATAGCTCCTTGTTACCTATCGCTATAATATGCCGCAACCCGACGCGTTATGCTACTAAATTTCAGCCCTTTCGCTGTTCGGCGTTATGAACACCTTGCCGCACAAAATCTCGGAATAGGAATAGGCAGTTTTGCCTAAGAAGTTTTTATCCGTCGGCTCTACGGTGAAAATCGACGGGTATATGCCCGACACGCTTGCAGAAAACGTCACGAATTTGTTTCTGCCTAAATTTAGTTTTACCGTGACGGGCTTGTTAAAGCACCGTTCTACGCTGCGCCTGACCGCACTAATCGTATTTCCCTGTTTAATCATACAAATAATCTTTCCCGAATTTTTACAAATTATACCAAAGTACAAAAATACGCCCTTGCGGCAAGACCGCAAGGGCGCAAACGTATTTGAATTTAGTTGTAGAAAATTTACGGCTTAATCAAAACAAATCGTCGTCATCGTCGTCGTCATCTTCGTCATCGTCATCGTCGTCGATATCGTCAAGGTCGTCGAAGTCGTCGTCGAAGTCGTCATCGTCGTCGTAAACTTCGTCGTACTCGTCTTCTTCGTCGTCAAGGTCGCCGCTGAACTCTTCGTCGAGCTGGGCTTCGTCAAGCGTCAAATCTTCCGTATCGTCGTTTAAGTAATTCTTCCACTCTTCGTCCTGCTCGGGGTCGACTTCGGGCTCTTCTTCGTACTCGCTCTTGCCTTTACAGCTGTCGCACATCTGCTCGCCTGCACGCATAAGATTTATGCCGCAAACGGGGCAGAGCTCGGTTGCTTCCGCTTCCATTTCGTCGTTCAGCTCTTCATCGTCTAAATCCACGAACGCTAATTTATCGCCTTTGAGTTCGGCAATGCACACGTCGCAGTATTCCTGCTTGTCGCCGTCGATATAGTTAAGCTCACATCTCGGACATTTAATATATCTTATCATATGGTCAATCCCCCTATTGCTGTAACATTATATTAATATTTGCCGTATTTGTAAACTGTTTTAATAAATTATTTTACCAAAAAAGTAAATTTATTTGCGTAAATTTAAAATTTTAAGGGGGTCAGTCGCCTAACCCCCTTTAAAACGTCTATTTCGTTATTCTTTATCTTCGCCGTAGACGTCGATATTCTTATCGTCGGAAATATCAACCTTTAACTTCTTAGCGCTCTGTTCGGGGTCAGCCGTACGCTTTCTGCGCTTTACAAGGAAAATCGTAAGCACGGTCACGCCGCCGATTACGATAAGCCCTGCCGCAACCATACCGATTATAAAGCCAACCTTGCCGCCCGTTGAAAGCTTTTCCCACCAGGTAGAATTATCTACGGGGTAAGCCTTCATATACGCCGTGTTGTTCTTGAAATAGTCGGAATAAGCTTTTGCGTCTTCTTCGGACATCTTTCCGACGAGCGAATAGTAATAATCTCTCGTGTTGGATTTAACCGTCGTATCGCCGTTAATCGTCTTTACAAGGTAGGCGTTGCCGTCTGCGTCCTTTTCCCAGTCGCCGTTGCAATCGATAAAGTCCTTTGCAATCTGAACGGACTTTTCGGAATAGTAATAGTCAATATCCTTACCTTCGATATCTACGTAAGCTTGAATAAGCTCGCCCAAGTAAGCGCCGTCGCGAGTGTAGAACTCGTACTTCAACGCGCCTGCAAGGTTTTCGTAGGTCTTAGTGCCGTCGGCGTTGGTTTTCGCGTCGTAATCTTCAATCTTCTCGGTAACGGCGGCGTAGCGCTCGTTAAGCGCTTCGATTTCGGCGTTATCCATCACGCCGTTTGCGCCCGTAAGATTGCAAGCCATTATATAATTTAAGTCCTGCATACCTTCCACTTCGGATGCGAAGAGCAAGGTGTTGCCGACGAACTCAGGCTTATACCAGCCGCTGCAAGCGTCTAAGTCCAAAACCTTAACGCCCCTGAAGTCGGCGTCGTCCTCAACGGGCAACTTGTTGTACTTGTCGTCCGTGCCGTCGATTGCAAGCCTGTTTACGCTGTAGCCGTTGCCGCCCGTCATTGAATAGTAGAGATAGGTGTGTCCGCCCTGCTCTTTAACGAAAAGCGCCGTAGCCGACTTGTCGTCGCTCATCTTGATACTTTCGCCGAACGAGTAGGAATTAGTCGTGGTGTTAAGCGTCATAGGCTTTTTATAAATGCCGTTTGCACCCGTTTCAACCGCGTACAATACGTTATCCATCGTAACTAAGGTATATTCGGTAGTGTAGTTGTCCGCAATAAATGTCGTAACGCTATCGTTAGCGGTTATTGCGTTTCTATTCGCCGTAATTTCGCTGTCTGCAAGCTTGTAAAGGTGGGTTGCGCCGACGGGCTCTTTACGGGTGAAATAAACTACGCCGTTCTTGTACCACTGAATGTCGTAGGTGTAGTCGCCGTTGGAAAGCACGGGCTTTTGCTCTACACCGCTTTGGTTATAGCCGTAGTTGAACTGCGTTAAACCTTGGCTTGCCCTAAGCTTGCCTATACCGTCGAGAACGAAGTCGCCCATATTGATATAGACGGGGTCCTTTTCGGCGTCGTAATCTTCAACGGCAGAAAAATCGTACTCTCTGGGGCTTTCGGTCACGTCAGCCTTAACCCTGTAGAGCTGGTTATAGCTCAAAGAAGAGCTTACGCCCATAGCTTCGGGTACAGCCATCGTGTAATATACGTAGGGATTTTCGGGGTCTTCCGTGTCGAACGAATAGTCCGAAACGCCGTACGCAAGCAGGGTATTCTTACCCGTTTCGCAGTTTACGGAATGGATATTCGTCTTAGAAGAGCCGTAGAGATTTTCGCTGAGCGCATAGAGAATATATACTACCCCGTCCACTTCTACAAAGCGATAATCAACCGCGTTGTCCGAGCTCTGCCAGATGTAGCCCTTGGTCGTATCCGTTCCGTCGAGCTTGGTGCGCTTGAAATCAAGGTTGGTGTTAAGCACTTCGCCGCTCGTGTTCTTCTGGGTAGAAGGCGTGGTGTAATAGAGATAGCCGTTGTAGATATACAAGCCTGCGTTATAGCTGCCCGAATAGATTACGGAAGGTACTATCGTCTGGGTGTTGGTGTAGTCGTTAGCGGCTAAATCGGTCTTAGCGATACGCTGAACCGAACCCTTTACAACCGAACCAAAGTCGTTAAGCTGTGTGTTTAACGATTTGCCGTTGATAAAGTAAGCGTAATCGTTGGTCTCAACCACGAAACCGCCGTTAGTGCCTGCAACTGCTTTAGTTGCCGTATCCTTATCGTCTGCCCCCTTCCAACCGTTGGCGCAGCCGGGCGCAAAAGCAAGCGTTGCCGCGGAAATTACCGCAACTGCTCCGCATATAATTTTAGTAAAGCGTTTACTCATAATGTCTCCGTTAATACGTTATAGACTTATACCTAACAATTATACAACAACGGCAAACTTTAAGCAATAAAAAAAGGCTCGGTTAAATAAAAAATATAGGTGTGGGGGTTATTTTTTACGGAAAATTTTGATTTTTTTAAACTGTTAAAACTGCTCGGCTTGCAAAACGGCAAAAAGATAGAAGGCGATACGACTGACGGCAACGCTTTTTCTAACGCGGCGACACCGATTGAGAATAACAAAGAACGTACCGACGACTTTTCGCCCCAAAAGGACTTTACCGCACAAGTTTTAGAGCGGCACGAACGGCTTGTAAACAAGATTAAGAGCAAGAAGTATTAAGGTGAGAATATGAGAAGTCAAACTCTATCGTCACGAGCTTTAGGCACGTGACACTTTCCATATCCTTTAGGGAAAGCAAGAGTAAGGAATTGATTATTTTTGAAATAGTCCACGGTTAAGACTTTGGGATTGCCGCACTTCGCCTACGGCTCGTTCGCAATGACGCGGTT
>CAMAHZ010000044.1 GCA_945834965.1 uncultured Clostridia bacterium
AGGTTTCAGGTTCCTGTGGGCGACCGTGCAGGTTCAACTCCTGTCATCCGCACCATAAAAGCGCAATAGGTGTTTCCTGTTGTGCTTTTATTTCTTGGGAAGGATATGCAGGAGTTGAAATCGGGAGCGCACTCCGCAGGCTCTACTGCGGAGCAAACAACCACTGCTCTGGTTGTTTGGCGGGCGTCTGCGCCACAGCAACTACTCCTGTCATCCGCACCATAAAAGCGCAATAGGTGTTTCCTGTTGTGCTTTTATTAATTACAAATTTACTAATTTCGAGATTTAAACAAATGAAAACAGTTAAAGTTGTCGCCGCAGTAATATGCGATTCAATCAAAGATAAAAAACGCATTTTTGCCACTGCAAGGGGCTACGGCGATTTTAAAGGTTTATGGGAATTCCCCGGCGGAAAAATCGAGCAAGGCGAAACGCCTGAACGAGCCCTCGTAAGAGAAATTAATGAAGAGCTTGACACCACCGTTCAAGTATACGATTTAATCGATACGATTGAATACGACTACCCCACCTTTCACCTATCAATGGATTGTTTTTGGTGTGAAGTTTTAGAAGGTAAATTGACGCTTAAAGAAGCTCAGCAATCAAAGTGGCTTACAAAGTCAACCATATTCGATGTTCAATGGCTGCCTGCAGATATTACCTTAATTGAAAAAATCAAAGAATTAATGAGCGATTAATAAGCTAATAAGCAATAACCCCATCGGATAGTCGATGGGGTTTCATTTTATTTTAATAATAACGTATCCGTTGCGACGGTTTCTTCCGTGGGCACTTCGTCGTCGGTTGTAGCATGTTCATTTGACGCTTCTTCAATCGCTACTGCCGTTTCACTCTTTTTGCGCTTGAAAAGGCTCTCTATTTTGCCTATAACCTTATCGTTGAACACGATAAATTTATCCCAGATAAACTCTGTTGCAAAGTTTATAAGCATCATAACGACCGTGGTAACAATTCCGAGCTCTTCGCCGATTGCCGCAGTCATTGCGTCGCCGCCGAAAACCGAAATAGGAGTAAACATACAGTAGTAAATCACCACTAACCCCATTGCAAGGGGTACGTTTGCCGCAGACTTAAACGTGAATTTGCGGTTAAAGGTGAAGTTCCACAGCACCGAAAGCGTCAAGCTTATAAGGTACGCAGGCCACCAAGGCAGCCAGTGCGTCCAGTCGTATAAAATTGCAAACGATAAAAGCTGTATCGCGCCTGCCGAAAGCGAAAAGCCCGTAAACTTTAACACCTGCAAAAACTGCTTAAGCTTAGGGGACGTTTCCCTTTTCTTTTCGCCCTGCACGCAATCAACTTCCACTTCTTCTTTCTTCTCTTCTTCTGCCATTATTTTTATCCTTAATCGGTTATCATATCGATATACTCGTCGTAAGATACGTTTTTATCGAATTTCTTTGTGCCGTTGATTTCGATTATTCTGTTTGCAACGGTGTTCATAAGCTCTTGGTCGTGAGAAGTGAAAAGCATACAGCCCTTAAAGTTCTTCATACCGTTATTTAGTGAAGTAATGGATTCCAAATCAAGGTGGTTTGTGGGCTCGTCGAAGATTAAGAAGTTACTGCCTTCCAGCATCATTTTTGCAAGCATACACCTTACCTTTTCACCGCCCGAAAGCACCTTTGCTTCCTTAAGCGCTTCTTCGCCGGAGAACAACATTCTGCCTAACCAACCCCTTAAATACTCTTCGTAATGGTCGGATGAGTACTGGCTTAACCACTCAACTAAGGTCAAGTTACAGCCTTGGAAATACTCGTTGTTGTTTTCGGGGAAGTAGCTTACGGAAATGGTTTTACCCCAACGGATAGTACCTGCGTCGGGCTGAACCTTGCCCGTTAAAATATCGTACAGCATGGAAATAGTCGTCGATTTATCGCTGACTATACCTATCTTTTCGTCGTGCTGAACGGTGAAAGATACGTTTTCAAAGTAGCCTTCCTTGGTCAAGCCTTCTACCATTAAAATATCGTTGCCGATATCCTTTTCAAACTTAAAGTCGATATAGGGATATTTTCTAAGAGAAGGCTTAAAGTCTGCAATGGTCAGTTTTTCAAGCTCTTTTTTACGAGAAGTTGCCTGTCTTGACTTAGATGCGTTAGCCGCAAAACGCGCAATGAATTCCTGTAATTCCTTTGCTCGCTGTTCGTTCTTCTTGTTTATATCGCGCTGTTGGCGAGCAAGTAGCTGACTCGTTTCGTACCAGAAGTCGTAGTTGCCGAGCATCATATTAATCTTGCCGTAGTCCACGTCGCAGATATGGGTGCAGACCTTGTTTAAAAAGTGCCTGTTATGCGATACGATAATAATCGTATTTTCAAAATCCAAAAGGTAGTTTTCAAGCCAACGGACGGTTTTAATGTCCAAGTTGTTGGTAGGCTCGTCCAACAAAAGCACGTCGGGATTACCGAAGAGCGCCTGAGCAAGCAATATCTTGACCTTACGCTTTGCGTCTACGTCCGCCATTAATACGTCGTAGTACTCTTCGCCTATGTCGAGTGCGTTTAAAAGGGTCTGCGCTTCGTATTCCGCATCCCAACCGCCGAGCTCGGCAAACTCCGCTTCAAGCTCGCTTGCGCGAACGCCGTCCGCTTCGGTAAAGTCTTCTTTTGCGTACAGAGCGTCCTTTTCGTCCATAATCTGCACTAAACGCTTATGCCCGAGCATAACCGCACGAAGAACGGTAACGCCGTCGAATGCGCTTTGATTTTGCATAAGCACGGACATACGCTCGGTTTTGTCAAGCGTTACGTCGCCCTTGTTGGGTTCGATTTCTCCGCTTAACACCTTTAAAAAGGTAGATTTACCTGCGCCATTTGCGCCGATTATGCCGTAGCAGTTGCCCTTTGTAAACTTTAAATTTACTTCTTCAAAGAGCTTTTTACTGCCGTATTGTAATGAAACGTTGTTGACCTGTAGCATTATTTCCTCCGTTAAATTGCGAATTGACTGTTATATAAATTACTATAGAACCCACCCTTTTCCATAAGCTGTAAATGAGTGCCCTGCTCTATTATGTTGCCGTCCTTCATAACCAAAATAAGGTCGGCTTCTTTAATCGTTGATAATCTGTGGGCGACGATAAAGCTCGTCCTGCCCTGCATAAGCGTTGCAAACGCCCTTTGTATCTTCATTTCGGTACGGGTGTCGATAGACGAAGTTGCTTCGTCTAAGATTAGCATAGGCGGCAATGCGAGCATAATTCTCGTTATACAAAGTAGCTGTTTCTGCCCCTGCGATAAAGAACCGCCGTCTTCCCCTATTACCGTATCGTAGCCGTTTGCCATCTGCATTATAAACGAGTGTGAGTGCGTCGCCTTTGCGGCGGCTATCACTTCTTCGTCGGTGGCGTCCGTCTTGCCTATTTTTATATTATCCTTTATAGTGCCGCTCTTGAGCCAAGTATCCTGTAAGACCATACCGTAGCTCTTTCTAAGCGACTTTCGGGTGACCGAACGGGTTTCGTTTCCGTCGACGTAAATTGCGCCGCCGTCCACGTCGTAAAAGCGCATTAAAAGGTTTATAAGCGTAGTCTTGCCGCAACCCGTAGGACCGACGATTGCAATTCTCTGCCCTGCCTTTGCACTTATCGAAAGGTTTTTGATAAGTTGTTTATCAGCTTCGTAAGAAAAGCTTACGTCTTTAAATTCAACGCTGCCTTTTACGTCTTTAAGCGTTGCCGCATCGTCGCCGTCGGGGATTTGCGCAGGCTCGTCAATGAGCTCGTAAATTCTCTCTGCGCAGGCAATTGCGTTCTGAAATTCGGTTACAACGCCTGATATCTCGTTGAACGGCTTGGTGTACTGGTTGGAATAGCTTAAAAGCGTTGTAAGTTTACCTACCCCGAATTTTACGGGCAATACGGAAGGATAAATAAGCGTTAAAGCACCAGCAAGCGCAACAGCCGCATAGACTATTGCGTTTACGAAACGCGTACAGGGATTTGTAAGCGAAGAATAGAAAATGGACGAAAGCGAAGCTTTAGTCAGTCTGTCGTTAATCTCGTCGAATTTTTCTTGGTTTTCGTCTTCCCTGCCGAACGCCTGAACGACCTTTAAATTGCCCGTCATCTCTTCAATAAACGCCGTCTGCTCGCCCCTAATCTTGGAAGTTTTAACGAACATCGAATAGGTATGCGAAGCGATAAATTTTGCAACGAACAGCGATAAGGGCGTAATAAAGAACACCGCAAGCGCAATTATCCAGTTGTAAATAAACATTATGACCAAAGTTACGACTATGGTAATAACGCCCGTAAAGAGCTGAGTAAAGCCCATTAAAAGCCCGTCCGCAAACTGGTCTACGTCGGCAACGCAACGGGAAACTATATCCCCGTAAGAGTGCCCGTCGATATACTTAAGAGGTAAATCCTGCAAGTGGCTGAACGCTTCTTTGCGGATATCGTTTATAACGCCGTACACTATACGGTTGTTTATAGCGCTCATAAGCCATTGAACGACGGCGGTTACGGCAATAATTGCGGCAATAACGAAAGAAATAACTACAAGCGAAGCAAAATTTACGTTGCCTTGGTCGATTATGCAGTCGATTGCATTACCGAACATTATGGGCGGAATAAGGTTGCCTGCTACGGTTAAGACGGCGAGAAAGATTGATAAGACTATAAGCGGCGTATACTTTTTAAGTTGCCTTAACACCCTTTTCATAGTCTTTTTGCTGTTAGCCTTTTTTACAGTCTTTTTCATATTACACCCCTTCCCCGTTTCCGTACTGAGACGAGTGTATTTCTCTATAGACTTCACAGGAAGCTAAAAGCTCTTCGTGAGTACCTTTCCCTACGAGCTTGCCGCCGTCCAAAACTAAAATTTTATCGGCAAAGCGGACGGAGCTCGTACGCTGAGACACGATAAACACCGTAGGGTTATAGTCAAGCGAACGCAAATTTTTTCTCAGCTTTGCGTCCGTTGCATAGTCAAGTGCGGAAGCGCTGTCGTCTAAGATAAGCACCTTAGGTTTTTTAACGAGCGCACGGGCGATTGTTAAACGCTGCCTTTGACCGCCCGAAAAGTTCTTGCCGCCCTGCTCCACTTCTTCGTCTAAACCGTTCGGCTTAGAAGATACGACATCCGAAGCGCACGCAAGCTCTACTGCGGAATTTATATCTTCGTCGGTAGCGTTTTCGTTACCCCATTTGATATTTTCACGTATAGTGCCTTTAAAGAGTACCGCACGCTGGGGGACTATTCCGCACATATCGCGCAAGGTCTCATCGCCGACCGAGTTGACGTTTACGCCGTTTATAAGTATTTCCCCGTTAGTCGTATCGTAAAAGTGGGGAATTAAATTTATCAAAGTACTTTTACCCGAACCCGTACCGCCTATTATACCTACGGTTTCGCCTGCGTTGACCGTAAAGGATATTTCACTTAGAGCATCCGAGCCGCCGCCACCGTAGCGCATAGATACGTCCTTATACTCAATAAAAGGCACGCCTTCCTTACTTAACGCCGGCACGATTTCGCCGTGCTTTAAGGCAGGGGTCATCTTTAAAACGTCGTTTACCCTTCCTGCGCACGCAAAGCACTTTGTTACGGTGATTATAAGGTTTGCAAGTTTGATAAGCTCTACGAGAACCTGCGTCATATAGTTGTAAAGCGCTATCACCTGACCCTGCGAAAGTATACCGCCGTCCACCCTAAGTGCGCCGACGTAAATTAAAACTATTATGCCCACGTTGATTACGGCGTAGGTTAAAGGATTCATTAAGGCAGAGATTTTGCCGACGAACTTCTGCGAGCTCGTAAGCTTGTCGTTGCGCTTTTTAAACTCTTCGATTTCTCCGTCTTCTTTGCAAAAAGCCCTTACCACTCTCGAGCCGACGAGCGTTTCTCTCGTTGCGGCAGTAACTCTGTCCAAATCGCCCTGCGTCTTTTTGTACATAGGGATTGTGATAAGCATAATGGCAAAAACGATTATAAAGAGTACGGCAATCGTCACTGCAAATAATATACCTGCCGAAACGTTTATTAAAAACGCCAAAATCATTGCGCCGAAAACGATAAACGGCGAACGCATAAACAGGCGCAAAACGAGATTGACGCCCGTCTGCACTTGGTTGACGTCGCTCGTCATACGGGTGATTAATTTAGACGTACCCAGCCCGTCGATTTCGTAATAGGAAAGCGAATGAATTTTTTTAAACAAGTCGCTGCGTAGCTCTTTTGAAAAGCCCACCGCCGCCTTTGCCGCAAAATACTGTGCGGACACAGCGCTTATTAACCCCACTACGCCGAGTGCAACTAAAATTATGCAGGCGATAACGACGTAGCGAGTGCCGTCCGCAGTAGCCACTCCACCCGCACTCACCAAGTTTATTTTATCGACTATCGCCGCAACGATTATGGGAATAAGCAATTCAAAGCTCGCTTCTAAAAGCTTAAACAACGGGGCAAGAATACTTTGCACCGTATAGCGCTTTAAGTACTTAAGCAAATCTTTCATACTGTAAAATTATAGCAAAGATAAAAATAAAAATCAAACCTGTGACCCAACATATTTGCATTTATTGATATTAACTGCTAAAATAATTGTATGGCTTACGAAATTTATTTAAAAAAAGGTGAAGAAAAGCGCATCGTTGCCGGGCATAGCTGGGTCTACGCCAACGAAGTTGCTAAAATAGAAGGCAAGGATAAAAACGGTTCTCTTGCGTCCGTATTTGCGCACGACGGAAGATTTATCGGCAAAGGCTATATCAATCACGCGTCCAAAATACTCGTGCGTATATTTATAAGAAACGACGCTGAAGATAACGAGCAATACTACCTAAACGCCATAAAAAAGGCGAACGACTACCGCACAAAGTTGGGGTACGACAACTGCTACAGAATGGTGTTTGCAGAAGCCGACAACCTACCCGCCTTAATTATTGACAGGTACGGCGATTACCTTGTTATGCAATGCTTATCGCTTGGAATAGACAGGCGCAAAAAGCTTATCTGCGACTGCCTTGTAAAGCTGTTTAATCCCAAGGGCATTTACGAGAGAAGCGACGTGGCGGTTAGAAAAAAAGAAGGCTTGGAAGAAGTTAAACAGCTTTTATACGGGGAAGTGCCCGACTACTGCGAAATTGTTGAAAACGGCATTAAAATGCTCGTAGACGTTAAATGTGGGCAAAAAACGGGATATTTTCTCGACCAAAAGGAAAACAGGTTCGCCGTTAGAAAGTACTGCGTCGGCGCAGAAGTTTTGGACTGTTTCTGTAACAGCGGCGGCTTTTCCTTGAATGCGGCTACGGTTGCAAAGCAGGTTACCGCCTGCGATATTTCCGCCCTTGCTTTAAAGAACGTTGCAGACAACGCAGAGCTTAACGGCTTTAACAACGTTACCACATTACAGGGCGACGTGTTTGAAGTTCTGCGTAATTTCAGGCGTGAAAAACGGCAGTTCGACACGGTTATTTTAGACCCCCCTGCCTTCTGCAAAACCGCCGACGAAGTCAAGGATGCGTATCGCGGATATAAGGATATTAACCTTACCGCAATGAAGATAGTCAAAAGCGGCGGCTTTTTAATCACCTGTTCCTGCTCGCATTATATGACGATGCCGCTGTTTGAAAAAATGCTTATCGAAGCGGCGAGAGAAAGCGGCAGGTGCGTTCGCAGCGTAGAAGTTAAAACTCAAGCCCCCGACCACCCTTCTCTTCTCTGCGCCGAAGAGACGAATTACTTAAAGTTTTTCGTATTGCAGATTGATTAAGAGGTTAATATGAGATTAGACGGGTTTGGATTATTCGTTGAAAATATGCCGAGAATGATTGCCTTTTACAGAGACGTTCTCGGTTTTGAAATTAAAGAGACGGAAAATGCGGTAAACGTTTACCTTGTCAAAGACGGCACTCTGTTTATGCTATATGGCAGAAAAAACTTTGAGAAGATGACGAGTCGAAGATATAACTATATCAAAGGTTTAAACGGACATTTTGAAATAGCGCTTTACGTTGATACGTTTGACGAAGTTGACGCCACGTTTAAAAACGCTGTAGAAAAAGGCGCAACCCCCGTACTCTCCCCCGAACTTGAACCTTGGGGACAAAGAACTTGCTATATTTCCGACCCCGAAGGCAATCTCATTGAGATAGGTTCTTGGAATAAGCCTTACGAAGAAAAGGATAACTAGTATAACAATAGTAGCAGAAACGCAACAATCGGTATATGGCTGATTTTCAAATGATATAGTATAATAGTTTTGGGGGTGATTATAATCTATGATTTTTTCCGAAAAACTAAAACTAATTCGTAAAAATAAGGGACTAACTCAAGAAGAATTAGCAGAGAAATTGTCTGTATCAAGACAAGCTATAGCAAAATGGGAATCTGGTCAAGTATATCCTGATA
>CAMAHZ010000045.1 GCA_945834965.1 uncultured Clostridia bacterium
CAATAGTCGGAATACAGTTTGTCAAGTACGAAAAACTCGCCAAATTAAAGTACCCTGCGGTAATTGTTTCGGTAATTTTGCTTGCGCTTGTATTCGTTCCCGGCGTTGGCGTAACAAATTACGGTGCAACGCGTTGGCTTGGGTTTGGGGCTTTTACTATTCAACCTTCCGAGATTGCAAAATACTCATTCGTCATTTTTGCCGCCTCGCACTTTTCAAAAAATTATCAGGCGTCCCGTACGTTTAAAGGGACTTTGCCCGTACTTATCGTCGGGGTAATTTTTTGCCTGTTGATTATTATAGAGCCGAACATGTCCATAACCATGTGCGTAGGGCTGTTGATGTTGGCAATGGTGTTTTTAAGCGGTACAAACCTTAAGACTTTCGCTCTCGTCTTGGTACCCGTAATAATCGCTGTACCCGTTCTCATTATTGCAGAGCCGTACAGGCTTCAACGCCTGAGTGCGTTTCTCGACCCTTGGGCGTCGCCTAAGGACGAAGGGTATCAGCTAATTCAGTCACTGTACGCACTCGGCAACGGCGGAATGTTTGGCGTTGGACTGTTTAACTCAACTCAAAAATACAGGTTTCTACCCTTTGCAGAGAGTGATTTTATCCTGTCCGTAATGGGTGAAGAGCTTGGGTTTGTTGGATTGACCGTGTTTTTTTTAGCTTGCGGATTTATAATTTTCAGGGGGATAAGGATAGCGTCACGCTGTAAAGACAGGTTTGGATATCTTCTTTCGGTTGGTATAACTTTAGTGTACGGCATACAGGTGGTGATAAACGCTTTGGTCGTAAGCGGCGTCATTCCGCCGACGGGATTGCCGTTGCCGCTTATAAGCAGCGGAAACACTTCCTTGATAATTACAATGGCGTCGATGGGGGTGCTGTATTCGGTATCTCGCTTAAATTAACACGGCGACAAAAAACTACATATTATGAATTAGGGCAATCGCAGAATCGGGTAGTAAAACGCCCGAAATGCGGTTGCCTGATTTATTATTTACAAACAGGAGTTATTATGGAAAAGTACGTTATAAACGGCGGCTCTCATTTAAACGGCTGTGTAAAAATTCAAACGGCTAAAAATTCTGTACTTCCCATACTGGCGGCAACCGTTTTAACGGACGGAAAAGTAACTGTTTGCGACGTGCCGAAAATTACCGACGTGCGCAATATGGTTAAAATTTTGGGGTGCTTAGGGTGTCGGGCTGTGTACGAAAAGAACGACTTAATAATTGACGCGTCTACGGCAGACTGTTGCGAAATTCCCAGCGTTTTAGCGAGAGAGTTGCGTTCTTCCGTATTTCTGCTCGGCTCGGTCGTGTCAAGGTTTCACAGGGCTAAAATTGCCTACCCGGGCGGTTGCGATATAGGTCTGCGCCCCATAGATATTCATCTTGCAGGCTTAAAGCGGTTAGGGGTTAAAATCACCGAAGCCAGCGGTTATATTTCCTGTGAGTGCGACAAGCTTATCGGCAACGAAATTATGCTTGACTGCCCGAGCGTGGGGGCAACCGAAAATATAATGCTTGCGGCTGTTAAGGCGGACGGCGTAACCGTAATAAAGAACGCCGCAAGGGAGCCTGAAATAGAAGACTTGCAGAAGTTTTTAAACTTTATAGGCGCTAACGTTTCGGGGGCGGGTAGCGGAACGGTCGTAATCAAGGGCGTAAACGAGTTAAAGGGCGGAAGATTTCGCCCCGTTTGCGACAGGATTGAAGCAGGCACTTTTCTCATTGCCGCCGCAATGTGCGGCGGTGAAATAGAGCTTGACGGGGTCAATGCGGAATTGTTGAGCTCGCTTTTACATAAACTTCGCGAAAACGGTTGCAAAATAAGGGTGAAAGATGATAAAATATATCTAAAGAGCGAAAAGCGGCTATATTCGGTAAAGAATATAGAGACGCAACCCTATCCCGGTTTTCCCACCGATTTGCAGGCTCAGATGACTACGCTGTGCAGCGTGTGTAAGGGGCATACGATTATAACCGAAAATCTGTTCGAAACTCGGTTTAAATACGTTCCCGAGCTTAAGAAGATGGGCGCCGATATTACGGTTATCGGGCGTAACGCATTCGTGCGCGGCGTTGAAAACTTGAAAGGGGCGGAGCTTGTCGCCCACGATTTGCGCGGCGGTGCGGCTTTGGTTTTGGCGTCGCTTGCGGCGGAAGGGAAGAGCGAAGTTCTGGATATTTCCTACATAGATAGGGGATATTCGGATTTTGAATATAAACTCAGGGCAATAGGGGGCGATATAGTCCGCATTGCCGTATAAAAGCAGATGAAATTCTTAAGAAAAGTTTTGGCGCTTTGTCTTGCCATAGTGTTTTTAATAGCGTTGGTTATCGGTGCAGGCATAATTTTGTCTGTACAAAACGTCAACGTCCGTTTCGTCTATTACGGCGAAAACGCACATGCGGCAGACTATGCTCAAACCCGTTCAAATCTCGATAAGCTTAAGGGGACGGGGTTACTATTTATAACCGACTCGGATATTGAAAGCAAGGTTGGCAACAGCGACGTTTTAGCCGTTGAAAGCTATAAAAAAGTCTTTCCCTGTTCGATTGATATCGTCATAAGAGAAAGGGCGGAAACGTTTGCTGTAAAGGCTGAAAACGGACTTTCGTATAACGTATACGACGAGTGCGGAGTGCTTATGAAATCCAACGTTTCAACCGTCAACGGTTCTGACGGCTGTCCCAACGTTTTAGTCAGCGGTTTTACCGCGGACGATATGTGCGAAGTTGCTCAAACGTGCGGATATTTCAAGGAGGTATTCTCTTCATTCCGCAGGTTGGTTGAAAAGGTTACGACGGTTAGCGTTTCCGAAAGTCAGGCGATTGAGTTTGTGTTCCGTTCGGGCTTTGTGATAAGGGTTCACGGCTATAAAGGTGCAAAGGACAACAGGTTGAAGATAGAAAAGGCTTTTGAAAAATATTCAACGTTAACCGATTCTCAAAAGCTTGACGGCGTAATCGACGTATTAGTCGCCAAAGACGGGGGCGAACCTTTAGTCGTTTACCCCGGTTACGCGGGATTTTAAGTTTAATTAAGGCATATATGCCGCCCTTTTTAAAAAGGACGGCATTTTTTTACGTCATTAGGTTGACAATATCTTTACACTATTATATAATTATTTAAGAGTATAACGCCGTAATTTGAATAGCGGTATACGGGGTACTTAGTGAAAAACTCAAGCGTAGCGGTGTTGGATATACGTTCGGACGAAATTTGCGCGGTAATTGCGGAAAAAGGCGTAAACAATACCTTCATTATCAAAAATAAATACAGCCAACGTTACGAAGGTTATGCCGAAGGCGAGATGCTCGATTTAGACGATTTTATTTCGGCGTTAAAGTCTGCTGCGGAAAATTTATATCTTTCGGCAGGCGGCAAAATCAAGTGCGTTTACGTCGGCGTTCCCGCAGAGTTTGTAAATCTTATTCAAACCGACAAGGTTATAACTTACCGTACGTCGCAAAAAATAGGGTATAAACATATTGCGGAGATTAAAAAATTCTCAACGCCCCAACCGGAAAAAGGCTATTCCATTTGCGCTTGCGACCCGTTATTTTATTACCTTTCGGACAAGCGTAAGGTGCTTAATCCCATCGGCGCAGTAAGCGACAGCTTACGTTCAAGGTGCTGTTTTTACGCTTGCAAAACGTCGTTTATCAAGGCGGTAAAGCGCGCGCTTAAGTCGCTTGAAACGATTAACGAGTTTTACTGGATTCCACAAAACAGAGCAGAAGCGTTTTACCTTATTCCTGAAGAGAAAAGGGGCGGCTATTCAGTCCTTTTGGACTTTGGTTATATTTCGTCATCGTTCAACGTCATCTACGGCAACGGCATAGTCTTTTCCGAATCCTTCTCGATAGGCGTAGGTCATATGGCGGCTCTTTTGATGGAAGCGTTGGAAGTGCCTTACGAAGTTGCAGCAGAACTTCTTAAAAAGGTAAACTTAAATTCAAAGGGAAGGCGTTCAACCGTCGAAGAGACTATCTTTGAAGGGACGAGATACGCATATCCGTCAGCCCAGCTTAAATCGATTATTTTAGATGGGTTAGACGCAGTATGCGAAACGATTGAAGCTTGTAGGCAATCATTTATGGGTAAGGATTTAAGCGGCGTGCCCATAATGGTCACGGGCGAAGGGATAGGCGTTATCAGGGGTATGACGGAACATATTTCGTCTCGTCTTGTTACTTCTGTAGAAGTCGTTTCGCCTTCTTTACCCTACTACGATAAGCCCGTTTATTCGTCGCTTTTCTCTCTTTTGTCAGCCGCATTGAACTAAGCGGCACACTCTTTATACTTTTCGGAGGAAAATTAAATGTTTAACGACCAGGTAATCAGCACGGATATTTCCGGCAAGGCACGCATTAAGGTAATCGGCGTAGGCGGTGCAGGCAACAACGCGGTAAATCGTATGATTGAAGCGGGAATCAACTGCGCGGAATACGTCGTAGTCAACACCGACTCGCAAATTCTTGCCCTTTCAAAATGCGAAAATAAAATTCAAATCGGCAGACAGCTTACTAAAGGTCTTGGCGCCGGTGCCGAGCCTGAAGTCGGCAGACAGGCTGCTGAAGAGAGCAAAGATTTATTAAACGACGTAATTAAAGGTACCGACTTATTGTTCATAACCGCAGGTATGGGCGGCGGTACGGGTACGGGTGCTGCCCCCGTAATTGCTAAGATTGCAAGGGATATGAAGATTTTAACGGTTGCCGTCGTTACCGAACCTTTTGCATTTGAAGGCAAGAAGAGAATGGAAAACACCGTTAAGGGGTTAGATAGTCTTAAAAAATACGTCGACACCTTAATCGTCATTCCCAACGATAAAATAAGGACGGTAGTCGACAAGAATACGCCCATGAAAGAAGCGTTAAGGGTTGCCGACGAAATCTTAAAGCAGGGCATTAAAGGGCTTGCAGAGCTTATAGTAAACCCTGCGCTTATCAACCTTGACTTTGCAGACGTTAAAACCATTTTGAAGGATAAGGGTATTGCCCATCTCGGTATAGGCGTTGCAAAGGGTGACAACAGAATTATTGAAGCCGTTCGTCTTGCAGTAAATTCGCCCCTTCTCGATACCACTATCGAAGGTTCTAAGGGCGTAATTTTAAACGTCGTCGGCGGCGAAGATTTAACCTTTGCAGAAGTATCCGACGCGGCAGAGCTTGTTAAGAGCGTCGTCGACGCATCGGCTAACATTATTTTCGGCGCGAGAATTGACCCCAACGTAAAGGACGAAGTAGAAATTACGGTTATTGCAACCGGTTTCCCCGGTTATGCAAACACCAAGCCTGAAGAGCAGAACCGTTCAATAAGCGGTCAATCGCTCTATTCTTCTCAGTCGGGTCAGCAGAGAATGTCCGTAAACGAACCTTACTATCAGCAGAGACCTGCATATTCTCAGCAGCAGCCCGTTCAGCCGCAGTATACTCAGCAACCTACTCAGCAGTACGGTCAAACGCAGTATACTCAACAGCCTGCTCAGCCTATAAACAGGGCGGCTGCGCCCGTTGACGACGACGGCTTTGACGACGACACTATCGAGCGTCCTGCAGATAAGTCGGTGCCTAAGTTTGCAAGGCTTTTGCACAGGCTTGGAAGAAAGAACAACGATGAATAATTTACAAATATAAATTAAAACGCATTAAGCTTAAGGCGGCCGAAATCGGTCGCCTTATTTTGTGATTTTTTGTCAAATAATTTAAGTTTATCGTGCTATTTTCGCAATAAGAATAATAAAATTTAATATGGTAAAGAGCGAAGTGTGCGAGTGCAACAGTTTTTATTTTGTCGGCATAGGCGGCGTAAGTATGAGCGCCCTTGCAAAAATACTTTTAAAAAACGGTAAAATCGTAGCCGGCTACGATAGGGTGGACGGGCAATTCGTACAATCGCTTAAGGGGTTGGGGGTAGACGTAAGTTTCGATTTAAACGCCGATATCAGCGGATTTGATTGTGTCGTTTACACCGACGCGATTGCGAGTAATAATAAAATTTTGCTTAATGCAAGAAGGTTAAATAAGCTTGTAGTCTCGCGCGGGAGCCTGCTTGCAGAAATCTGCAGGCAATTTTCACACGTTACGGCGGTTGCAGGCTGTCACGGTAAGACGACTTGCACCGCAATGCTCGCCCACGTTTTCAAAGCGGCAAACCTAGAATTTTCGGCTCATATCGGCGGTGACGATTTATCGTTTGAAAACGCCTACGTTGCCGGCACCGACTATTTCGTTACCGAAGCCTGTGAGTTCAAACGCAATTTTTTGTTGCTTAAACCCGATATCGCTTTGATTTTAAACAGCGACGCCGACCATCTCGACTGCTATAGTTCGGCTGAAAACTTGAAAGACGCCTATAGACAATTTGCTAATCAAAGTAAGACGGCAATAAGCTTATACGGAGACGGTGTAGGGGGCGATATAACGTTCGGCTTGGACGGCAGGGCAACCTTTTATGCAAGAAAACTTAGAAACGAAAAAGGTTATTATAATTTTATTGCCTACGAACGGGGGGCAGAGTTGGGTAAGGTGGCGTTAAGCGTACCCGGCAAACACAACGTATTAAACGCGCTTGCGGCGATTTCCGTTGCAAGGACTTTAGGACTTGAATTTGAAAAGATTTCGGAAGGGATTGCACGTTTTAAAGGCGTTGGGCGCAGGTTTGAATACGTAGGCAAGCTTAACGGGGCAAGCTGTATAGCCGATTACGCGCATCATCCTAACGAAATAAAAGCCGCGCTTAAAACGGCACGGCTTATAACTTCCGGTGAATTATACGTCGTCTTTCAACCGCACACCTACAGCAGAACCAAAACGCTGTTTAAACAGTTTGTCGGGGTGCTTTCGTCGGTTAAAAGGCTTATGGTTTACAAAACCTACGCCGCAAGGGAATACTACGACGACGCAGGTAGCGCGCTTACGCTTTCGAGTGCGCTAAAGCGGTCAAAATACGGCGATTGCCCTGAAGATATATGCGATTTTATTACAAATTGCAGGCAGGGCGACGTCTTACTAATTCTCGGCGCAGGGGATATCTACGATATAGTAAAGAGATTAATCAAGGGTTAAAACT
This sequence comes from uncultured Clostridia bacterium, assembly GCA_945834965.1. GTDB lineage: Bacteria > Bacillota > Clostridia > Christensenellales > Borkfalkiaceae > Coproplasma. The sequence goes on from CAMAHZ010000045.1 coordinate 7,093, forward strand.
CGATTTCTCTTCCGCTTATCTGACAGGCGTAGACGAGATTAATAAACTGCTCTGCACGCCTTGGCGACCTTCCGCCCTTGATAATAGCCCAACGCTCTGCAAGGCTTTCAAGCCTATCTTGCGGTAGGGTTATTTCAAACTTTTGCGCAAGCTGTCTGACGATTGAAAGGTAGGCAGGCTTGTCGGTGGTTGAAAAAATTACGGTGAGACCGAATCTGTCGGATAAGGAGAGTTGTTCTTCCTTTAGGTCGGCAGGGTGCAGAGAATTCTCTCTTGCGGAAAAACTTTCGGAAACGATATGTCTCTTGTTGGAAGTGGCAACTATCATTGAGTTGTTGCCGCCAACTACCGAACCTTCAACTGCGGCTTTAAGCGACGATACGCCCGGGTCGTTCTCGCTAAACGACAAGTCGTCCGTAAAAATAATAAATTTTAAGGGGAAGTTGGCAACGAGTTCCCTTATTTCTTTTATTGAGCTTAAATCTTCCTTGCTTACTTCGATAAGTCTTAAGCCTTCGTCACAAAATTCGTTTAAAACGGCGTGCACGGTAGAAGATTTGCCCGTACCCCTGTCGCCGTATAAAAGGGTGTGGGAATAGGGTAATCCGTGTAAAAAATCTTTAACGTTGTTGATAATTGCCTTCTTTTCTTCTACGTAGTCTTTCAAATCTTCAAGGCGAATATCCGAAGTGCGGGCAACGGGAGCTATTCCGCCGTTGCGGTATACGAACGCTTTATATTTTGCAAATTGACCGTAGCCGTTTTTTGCGTAAAAGCGCATTAGGTTTTCTACTGTCAATTCGGCTGACCTGTTCTCGAAAAGCGGTATATCCTTTCCTAACGAAAAATCGTCGGTCGTCTCAATAGCTAAGAGCATTTCATAAATGGTCTTTACGTCTTGAGTGAAAGCGTTGATTAACCTTTGAGAAGGGGTGGAGCAAGCGCAGGCAACTGAAAAGGGGTTTTCGTCGAATAAAATCAAATTTTCAAAGTATTCAAAAAGCCCGTTCTCTGCGTTGGAAAGATAAACTGCGCTTACAAAATCGTTGTAGGTAGAAACTGATTTATCTTCGCAAAGTTTGGTTGCCTGTAAGAATAGTTTGTCGTTTTCAAGACTTCTTAAAATTTTTAAAGAATTAATAAGTTTATTCATAATTATTCACTAATTTATGTAATATCTATGT
>CAMAHZ010000046.1 GCA_945834965.1 uncultured Clostridia bacterium
TACGGCGGTTAAGGAGGTATTTTTAATGTTTTCCACTTCACTTTTGGCGGCGTACGCATTTGACTCCGCCGAGACTGTAATACTGTGGCTCACGGTTGCAGTCGTTGCCGCCCTGTTAATTGCAGGTATTGCAATCTTCTTTGCAAAAAGGGACGTCTTTGCAAAGTATGCAAAATACGGTACTTTAGGCTTTACCGCCTACGCGTTAATCGCAGGTATCGTTATGTGTATACTTCAGCTTGTTAAGAGAACGAACGAACAGTATCTTGAAGATAAATGGGTGAATAAGGACGTAATCGGCTACGTACTCGTACCCCTTCTCGTACTCTTCGGCGTACTTCTTGCAAGCGGTATTGCGCTGTTTGTAATCTCTAAGCTTAAGCCCGCAAGCTTTAAAGTTTCTGCCTTCGTTTTATCAGGCGTGTCCGCCGTTGCGCTCGTTGCGGCAATCGTGACCATTTCGCTTTACTATTCCGCACATATTTCCAACGACGGTTACTACAGCGAAAAAATGAACCAGACGGGCTTATACGTATCGACGGCGGTGTTAATCGTTGCTACGGCAGTAGCCGCCGTTTTGTTGGGGCTTAAAGACAAGTCCGGCTTCGACAACCGCTGTATCGCGCTTGCAGGCATAACCATTGCAATGAGCTTCGTATTATCCTACGTTAAGCTCTGGGAAATGCCCCAAGGCGGTTCGATAACCTTCGTATCCCTTCTGCCCATTATGATTTTCGCATACGTTTACGGCACGAAGAAGGGCGTAATCGTCGGCTTGATTTACGGCATTATGCAGGCAATGCAGGACTGCTACATTATCCACCCCGCACAGTTCCTTTTGGACTACCCTATCGCATTCGCAATGGTCGGGTTTGCAGGCTCGTTCAAGCTTATTAAGGCTTTGGACAAGCTTCCCCAAATTCAGTTTGCCTTGGGCGCTGTGCTTGCAGGCTGCTTAAGATTCCTTGCCCATCTCTTCTCCGGCGTATTTGCATTTGCGGCTAACACCCCCGAAGGTCAAAACTTCTGGGCGTACAGCGCGGCGTATAACTCGTTCGTATTTATCGACATAGCTTTAGTTATAGTTGCAGGCGTAGTTATCTTCTCTTCCAAGAGCTTTATCAAAGCTATGAATCGCTACACGGGCAAAAAGTCCGCCTCTCAGGATACCGTGGCTGAAGAAGCCGCTCCCACAACCGACGTCGCTGATTAATCTGCTTAATCACAACTTAAAAGACCTGTCTTTCGACAGGTCTTTTATAATGCTCTTTCAACATCGTGCAAACTGCAAAATATCTACGAGCACCGCAAAGGCGATTATTAAAATTAAGCCGACGGTATGAATAACCGCTTCCACCTTTCTCGGCACGGGCTTTTTAAATATCCACTCTATCAGGCAAAAGACGACCTTACTGCCGTCTAAAGACGGTATGGGCAAAAGGTTGAAAATCGCCAAATTAACCCCTATATATGCCGCAACGAGCAAAAAGCTGTTTACGCCCTGCGCCGCCATCTGCCCCGTTAAGCGAATGGTGGTCACGGGTCCGCCCATAGCGTTAAGCCCTAAATTGCCCGATAAAAGCTCGCCAAGCACCCGAAAAACCGTGCTTGCGGTATTAAGGGAATATGCAAAGCTTCTGCCCACCGTATTAAAAAAGGAAAACTTAACGTTTTGCGAGCCGACGTCCCAGTACAAATTTCCGTCGTCCCCTTCGTAGGTGTCACAGCCCAACGCTTTCCACACCTTGCCCGTCTCGGACGAATTTTTAAAGTCGCAATCTGCCCTTAAGATTACTTCCGCCTGAGTTTGCACGCCTTGCCTTAAAAGCGTAAACACGACCTTTTCGCCCTTATTTTTGCCCTTTAACGCATAGATTAAGTCGGGTGCGGAAAAGATATTATTGCCGTTTATCTCTATCAGTAGGTCGCCTTCCTGCAGGGAATATTCTATAGGCACGCTATCGTCGGGCTTTATCGCACCCATTTTATAGCAGGGTTGACCAAACGAAAGAAAGGCGGTAAGTATCAAAAGTATTGCTAATATATAGTTGAAAAAAGCACCTGCAAGCAGTACGATAATGCGTTGATAGGGCTTTTTTTTGTTAAAGGTATTTTCCGCACTCGCCCCGTTTTCACCTTCGCCTACGCCCGCATCTTCGCCGGCAAAGGCGCAGTAGCCGCCCAAGGGAATTGCACGCAGGGAAAATAAAACGCCGTTCTTCTTGCCGCGCCTTTTGAGTACCGCAGGTCCGAACCCGACGGAAAACTCGTCTATTTTAAAGTGCAAAATTCTTCCTGCAACGAAATGCCCGAACTCGTGCACGCATATCATCGCAAGAAGAATTATAATCGCAAGTATTATTGAAAGGACGGTGCCGCCCACACCGCTTATAAGCAAGTTTGACATTAACCCCCTGTCAGGCGAAACTCCGCTAAGCGTTTATTTCGTCTATAAGTCTTATTGCCCTCTCTCGTGAAATTTTATCTATACCACATAGCTGTTCAAAGCTCTCGACCGCACAAAACTCGGTTCTTTGAATTACCTTATCCGCAACCGTATACATATCGGTAAAGCCTATCTGCCCCTTTAAAAACGCGCCTACGGCAACTTCGCTCGCCGCATTGAGCGCAGTTGGCAGTACGCCGCCCCGCTCCCCACAGCAAAGCGCTAAATCGTACAACGGATAATCTTGCCTTATTAGCGGCAAAAACTCAAGCGTTAAAGCCTTGGTAAAGTCCATAGAGTTTAACCGCCCCTTAAGCCTTTCGGGGAAGGTGAGCGCAAGGCGTATGGGTACTTCCATCGTGGGGTAGGAAAGCTGTGCCATCGTAGCCCCGTCTGAAAATTGCACCATTGAGTGGACTATGCTCTTGGGGTGAATTACCGTACTGATTTTACTATACGGCGCGTTGTATAAGTGGTGCGCTTCGATGACTTCGTAGCCCTTGTTTAAAAGCGTTGCGCTGTCTATCGTGATTTTTGCACCCATATTCCAGGTGGGGTGGTTTAACGCCTGAGCCGCGGTGACGGAAGAGAGCGTCTCCCACTTCCTGCCGCGGAAAGGTCCGCCGCTTGCGGTTATAACTAACCTTTCAAACGGGGTATTCCGATTGAAGTTTAAACATTGCCAGATTGCGGAATGTTCGCTGTCTACGGGGAAGAGCTTATCAGCCTTGGGCATTACCAAGTCGCCGCCGCAAACCAAAGTTTCCTTATTTGCAAGCGCAACCGCCATACCCAGCTCTATCGCTTTAAGGCTGTATGCAAGCCCGGCAAAACCGCTACAGGCGATAAAGGCAAGGTCTGCACCGCACTCTTCAAGCGCGGTCAAGCCGCCCTGCTCGCCCTTTAAAAAGGTCGTATTTGCAGGAATTTGCGTTACCTTCTGAGCCGCAACGCCGTCGGTTAACGCGGCATATGCAGGGGCTAAGCGATTTAATTGTTCCGAAAACGCTTTATGGGAGCTGTTTGCAACCAAGGCAACGATTTCAAACTGAGTAGGGTTATCCAAAACTGTTTGAATGACCTGCGTGCCGATTGAACCCGTACTGCCGATAAGCGCAATTTTCTTCATATCTATTATACCCGTAAAATTTAATTTAATGTATATTTATATAGAAATTGCCCCGAACGGGGCAACTAAATTTTTTATATTAAGTTGAATTAGATAATCATAAAGCTTACTACGATTGAAACGGCGGCAAAGAGCATACTATCAAAGCGGTCTAAAACGCCGCCGTGACCGGGCAATATCTTGCCCATATCCTTTATGCCGCATCCGCGCTTGACCGCACTTTCAAACAGGTCGCCAAGCTGAGCCAGAATAGCCGTGGGGATAGAAATGATTATTAAAAGTAGCCACTTGGGCAATCTTCCGCCGTAGCTGAAAGTGGGGAAACCGGCAAATTCGGCAAGCACCCACACGATTAAAGCCGCAATCACGCCGCCTATTACGCCGCCGATAGCGCCGATTACCGTCTTGTTGGGCGAAGTCTTAGGGGCGAGCTTTAACGGCCACATTTTTCCGAAAAGACTGCCGAAAAAGAACGCGAAGGAATCCACCGCGGGGACGATTAAAAAGAGCAGGGTTACGGCTACCGCCGAATTCTCCATAAAGTGGTTTATGTTGGGAATAACCGAGACGAGTACGCCGCAGTAGAGAATACACAGCTCTGCATAGGCGGTACTCTTTAAATCGCTCCTGTCGTGGTCGAACACCGTCATAGACGCCGTGATCATTGCGCCAAGGCTTGCAACGGTGAGCATTGCGACGAGCGCAGGTCCGCCGATAGGGTCGGAAGAGACCGCTCCGTTGACGGAAGCGAGCTTTACGGAAAGCATTTTAGTTATAACGAAAACGGGGGTGATGAGACCGCAGGTGACTATTGCGCACCAACGCTGAATTTTTGAAATTCCGCCGTCGCCCGTCTCGTTATGCTCGCCGACCGCTCTCGTAAATTCGTATGCGCCGATAATCGAAATGAGCGTAAAGAGTATATCTATTCCCACCGCGCCGAACTCAACGCCCGACTGCATAGGCGGAATAAATATCTTCATTGCCAACAGACCTACTATCACAAATACGTATACTATGCCCGTTATAACCCTTTGTTTCATTAAATAAATATATCCTTTTGCTTATTGAGCAGATTTGAAAAATTCTTTGCCTAAAATTAAACCTTACCGAACCGCCTTTTGCGAGACGAGAAGTCTAAAAGCGCCTTCTCGAATTTTCCGTTAGTAAAATCGGGGAAGAGCGTATCGGTAAAATACAGCTCTGCATACGCCGCCTGCCACATTAAAAAGTTGGAAAGGCGCAGCTCGCCGCCCGTGCGGATAATAAAATCGGGGTCGGGAACTCCTGCCGTATAGAGCCTGGACGAGAGATTTTGTTCGGTTAATTCAAGCCCTTCTGCCACGGCTCGGCTTGCGGCATTGACAATCTCGCTTCTGCCGCCGTAGGCAAGCGCCATAATAAAGGTGAACTCCGCGTCCTTTGGCGATTTATTTACGCCGTTTTGAATAACTTCGGTCACGTCTTTAGGCAATAAAGACAAATCGCCGATTACCTTAACCGCCGCACCCTGCTTGATAAGCTTATCCACGTTCTTAATAAAGTAGGTGCGTATAAGCGAATAGAGCTTGTCCAACTCTTCCTGCGGGCGGGAGAGATTTTCGGTTGAAAGGGCGTATACCGTGAGATATTTCACCCCTAAGTCCTTAGCCTTTTGCGCAAGGGCTATCATTCTCTTCATTCCTGCAGAGTGACCTGACGAGCGCGGCATAAGCCTTTTTTGCGCCCAACGCCCGTTGCCGTCCATAATTATTCCGACGTGCGTGGGTATTTTAGAAATGTTATCTGCCATAATCAATTTGTTTTATGCCAAAATTCTCTCGGCACGAAAAAACCGTTTAAAAGACGTATCCCAAATCAATAGGGATAATATCGCCTATATAGTCATTATTTCCTTTTCCTTTGCGGCAACAAGGCTTTCAACCCTGCCTACTGCGTCGGAAACCAACTTTTCAACTTCCTTTTCGCCTGCGGAATACTCGTCTTCGGAAATGGTCTTATCGTTCTTTAACTTCTTAAGTCCGTCCATAGCGTCCCTGCGCACGTTACGCTGAGCGACCTTGGTATCTTCACCCATCTTCTTAATCTGTTTAACCAAATCACGGCGGCGTTCTTCGGTAAGCTCGGGGAATACGAGCCTAATAACCTTACCGTCGTTGGTGGGGGTGATGCCGATGTTGGAAATCTGAATTGCCTTTTCAATGCCCTTTAACGCGGATACGTCCCAAGGGGAAATAACGAGACACCTGCCTTCCTGTACGGATACGTTTGCCATCTGGGTTACGGGCGTCATTGCGCCGTAGTAATCCACCTGAACCTTGTCTAAAATGTGGGGGTTAGCCCTGCCTGCACGTACTGCGGAATAATCTTCTTCCAAAACGGACACAGCCTTAGAGAGCTTGTCGTCCAAAATAAGCAGTATCTCTTCAATTAACTCGTTTTCCATTTCTATTTTCTCCTTTTTTTCGTTTAATAGTTAAGCGGTCTCGCCGTTGTCAATAATGGTACCCAGCTTTTCTCCGCAGGCAACCCTTACTATGCTGTTGGGCTCGTCAAGTCCGAACGCGATAACGGGGACGTTATTTTCCATACACATCGTTGCGGCGGTGGCGTCCATAGCCTTAATGCCGTTCTTGATAATATCCAAATAGTTGATATGGTCGTACTTCTTGGCGTTGGGGTTAAGCTTGGGGTCGGAATCATATATACCGTCGATATTCTTAGCCATCATAAGTACGTCTGCCTGAATTTCGCACGCACGCTGAGCCGCCGCCGTATCGGTAGAGCAATAAGGGTTGCCCGTACCGCAAGCCATTATAACCACCCTGCCGTGTTCAAAATGGCTTAACGCCTTGCGCAGAATGTAGGGCTCGGCAACCGAAGTCATAATAAGCGCAGTCTGTACACGGGTGGGAATACCGTGGCGTTCCAACGCGTCCATCATTGCAAGGGCGTTCATAACGGTTGCAAGCATACCCATATGGTCTGCAACAGCCCTGTCCATCGACTTACCCTGCCTGCCGCGCCAGAAGTTGCCGCCGCCTATAACTAAGGCAATCTGCACGCCCATATTCTTTAAGGTGACGATTTGCTCGACAACCTTTGCCATAACTTCTTCGTCTACGCCGTGACCGCTCGGACCTGCCAACGCTTCGCCCGAAAGCTTAATAAGCACTCTTTTGTATTTGGATTGCATAACATATTCCCCCTATTTTCTCTTTTACCGTATAATTATAACATATTCACCCGAATAAAAGCAATACTAAATGAATAATTAATTTATTACGACAAGGTGAAAGTTTGGCGAAAATCTTTGAAAAAGCTTGAAACCTTCGGCAATAAATAATATAATAAATTCAAAATTACGATTTTTGCGTTATTGCCAACAATTTCCGCTTGAAAATTGTTATATGTTTAAATCAGATTAAAGGTGCTGAAATGAAGAAATTAAGAGCTTTGATTTTTGCAATAGTTGCCTCGGTTTGCACGGTTAGCGTTTGCGGCTGTAGTCTGCTGTCCAAATTAAACGGCACACCCGTCTCCGACTACAAGTCCGAAACGACCGTAAGCGCTGATAGCCTTATGAGCGTGCGTGAAAAAATACGTGAGTTCAACATCTCGATTGATACTATGTACTACAGAAATCAAGGCTGGCTCTCCCGTCTGCAGGGTACGGGCTTGGGTAGCGGCGTGGTTTTTGAAGAGGACGAAAATTACTACTACGCCTTGACCAACAACCACGTTATAACCAACGTAGTCGACGGTATAGCATACAGGGTTTCCTACACGGTTACCGACATTTACGGCACGGAATATTCCGCAAGCGAAGTTTCTCTCGTTACGAGCGACGGCGACGACAACGATATTGCCATTATTAAGTTCAGGAAGAAAACGAACGCAACCTACACCCTACCCACCGTCAATTATACGGCGAGAAAGGATACCAACGTAGTATTAGGCGAATTCGTGCTTGCGGTAGGCAACCCCAGCGGCGTGAACAATATCGTAACCTACGGCGAAACGATAGGTTGGGCAAAAATAGGCAACGTAAGCTATAACGTACTGCACCACAACGCACTTATAAACCCCGGCAACAGCGGCGGCGCGCTATGCGATATAGACGGCAATCTGCTCGGCTTGAATACCTGGGGCGCTGAAGATACCGACGACGACAACTACTGCGTACCCTTAAATAAGATTAACGATTTTATCGACGCGTTCCACGCAACCCAAAACCTGTCAAACGCGGCTTAGGCAGGTGCGACCTGGCAGGTGCGACCTGCAGCGGAGTATCTTAATTTCCTGAACGCTTGACTAACTTATCACAATTCAAGCAGGTAGGTGCGACCTGCAGCGAAGCATCTTAATTACTTTACGCTTGACCGACTTATCACAAGTCAAGCAGGTGCGACCTGCGGCGAAGTATCTTAATTTCCTGAACGCTTGACCAACTTATCACAAGTCAATGTGGTGCGGGGTAAATAAAGTGAAGAGTGAAGAGAAAAGGTAATTATTATTATAAAAATCCTACCTTTATCAACGGCTTGCCGTTGGATTGAATCACCGCTTTTGCGGTGGATTGCATCACGAATTTATTCGTGGATTGAATCAAGCTTTAGCTTGGATTGAATCACCGCTTTTGCGGTGGATTATATGAAAAAAGGTGTTTCAAGCGAAACACCTTTTTTTA
>CAMAHZ010000047.1 GCA_945834965.1 uncultured Clostridia bacterium
AAAATTTGATTATCTCGCCGTTATGTTGTGTTCTATTGCAACTTACGCCGCTATTCAAGAAGGTTATTTTCTTATTAAAAATTCATTAAAGCGAGCTTTATTATTTTAGAAAATTAAAGATAGCCCCCGAAGCGTTGAATGCTTCGGGGGCTTAAACTTTAGTGATTTTCTATCTTACTTGGATTTATTCTTTTCAGCGTTTTTTGCAGTAGGGTTTTCCGTAGCCGAAGGTAGGATAATCTGCATTATTTTTATCAGCCACGACGATATCGGGAACGCTGCTTCTATCGTACAAGCAATAATCAGCAGTTTTGAATAATCCCATTCAAGACTATCCCAACCGGAAACTAGCGTTTCGGCAAAGCTCTTACCTAAGAAGCTGATATTGCCGAGCGAGAACGCAAGAGCGCACAGCGCAGTCATAAGCGTAAAGAGTACGAGCCTGAAAGGATTAATAGGTTGACAAACTCTGAACAGCATTACTAAGCCTGCAAACGTAAGCGCAATCGTGCACATTGCCGTTTCAAACTGATTAAAGTTGCCGCCTGAGTAGTTGCAGACAAGGTGCATTACCATTACGCAAATTACCATTATCAACGCACCGGGGACACTTCGCGACATAACGTGGGAAATAAACTTGCCCTGCACTCGTTCGTTGTTGGGCTGTAGCGAAAGGAAGAAGGAAGGTACGCCGATAATGCAGACTTCCAACAAAAGCATATTGCTGGGTACGAAGGGGTAGCCGCCCATCTGCGTTGCAAATATGATACAAATTACTGCAAGTATTGCGGTAAACAGCGTTTTCATAAGGTACAGCGACGCCGAGTTTTTAATGTTGTTTATAACTCTTCGACCTTCCGCAACGACCTTAGGCATATTGCCGAAGTTGTTATCCATAAGCACTAAGTGGCTTACGTTTCTCGCGGCTTCACTACCCGACGCAACCGAGATTGCGCAGTCGGCTTCTTTTAACGCAAGTATATCGTTTACGCCGTCGCCCGTCATTGCAACGGTATTGCCTTCACTCTTGATAGAACGGACGAGAATTGCCTTTTGTTCGGGGGTAACTCTTCCGAATACGGTGTACTTATTTGCAATATTTGCAACTTCTTTTTCGTTTAAACCTTCTAAGGAAATGAACTTATCTGCATTTTCAATGCCCGCTCTTTTAGCAACTTCGGATACGGTTATGGGGTTATCGCCCGAAATAACTTTAACCTGCACGTCATTATCCTTGAACCATTTAATGGTTTCAATGGCGTCGTCTCGAATGTTGTCTGCAATCGAGATAATCGCAATCGGCTTTAAAATTGCAGGCAGTTTGTCGTTAATTATGTTGGTGGAAGAGTGCGCAAGCACGATAACTCTAAGCCCAAGCTGAGCGTACTGCTTAACGATTCTTTCAACCTTTGGCGGCATAGGGCGAAGTACGAATTCAGGTGCGCCCATAACGAACGTGCCAACGTCTTCAAACGATACGGCCGAGAGTTTTCTCTTTGACGAGAAAGGTATTTTGGTAATGGGCGTAAGTGATTCGTTGTGACCGAAGTGATTTGAAAGGGCGATAGAAGTTTGGTTGTTATCGTCTAATGCAGAGAGCATATTGCCCATTATTTCGTTCAACGAAATGTCGCCAACGGTGTTTAAAATAACTGCGTCATTGACCTTCATTCGACCGTCGGTAATAGTACCCGTCTTGTCAAGGCAGAGCACGTTTACCCTTGCAAGCATTTCAAGTGAATACAAATCTCGGACGAGAGTGTTGTTCTTTGAAAGCCTTATAACGCCTACGGCAAGCGCAACCGAAGTTAAAAGCATCATACCCGAAGGTATCATACCGATTACTACCGAACAGGTCTTTGCAAGCGCAAGGCTGTCGGTTAACGATAAAAGCCAAGCTTCAACAGCCACGCCGTTAAATCCGCCGTTGGAACGGGTTACGAAGAATACGCCGATAGCAATGGGGAAAATTAGAATAGAAACGGTTTTTATAATCGCCTTTATGGAATTCATTAATTCCGACTTAGGGCGCTGATATTTCTTTGCCTTTGCCGTAAGCTTTTCAAGGAAGGTCTCTTTACCTACTTTTTCAACCCTTGCTTTGCAGTTGCCGCTCGCAATAAAGCTGCCTGCGTAGAGTAAATCGCCTATCTGCTTTTTAACTGAAACCGATTCACCCGTTAAAAGGCTTTCGTTCACTTCAACGTTGCCTTCGGCAAGTATGCAGTCTGCCGGCACCTGATTGCCAAGCTCAAGTACGATTACGTCGTCCAAAACGATTTCGCTCGTGGGTATTTCTACCGTTTCGCCTTCTCGTACGGCTTTAGTGGTAGAAGTCGCCATAATCGACAGCTTATCAACTGCAAGCTTTGAACGGATTTCCTGGAATATACCTATAAAGATGTTTGCAGCGGTAATAACTATTACGAGATAGTTCGTAATACCCTGAATACCCGAAATAATAAGCGCCACAAACGCCAACAAGCACAAAAGGTTAAAGAAGGTACAGATATTGCCAATGAATATGCTTGCATACGACTTAGAATACTTTTTGTTTGTGTCGTTAAATAAGAACTGTTTAAAACGCGTTTCAATCTGTTCTCTTTCAAGACCTTTATTAAGCTCGGGTGAAAACCTTTCAACCTTAGTATTTATCTGCATCTTGGGGTGATGCTTAAAGTACTTTATAATTTTCTTTTTGTCAAAGTTCTCGCTGTCGCTGTATTGCTTTACGGCGGGGGAAGAAATCTCTTCAGAGCTTTCTTCCGCAGGTAAAACCGCTTCGGCTACGGCAACCTCTTCCTTCACGGGCTGTACTTCCGCAATCACTTCAGCCGTCTGTTCGTTGCTTTCTTCCGTAGCAGGTTTAGGCGTAACGGTGCGCGTGCGTTTAACCGTAATCGTTCCGTCTTTTTTTCTGGGCGTAACTTTCGCCGCTGCAGGCTTTGTTTCTTCTGCAGTTGCCTTTGTCTCCGTAGTAGTAGAACGCTTTTTAGTAGCTGAAGAGTTTTCGTTTGCGCTCACTTCCGGTTTTATTTCAGAAGGGGGTGTAATCTCTTTTTCAGCGGTTTCTACTGCGGGCAATTCTTTCTCGTCAGAAGGCGTAACGCTATTCTTTTTTCCTCTATAGACTATTTTGCTCATTTAACACCTTATTGCTAAATAATATATCACTATAATTATATCACGCTTATTCCGATTTTTCAACAGATTAGCTTAAATTAATTGCTTTTGCCATATTTTTGCCGTATAATTAGTAGGTATTAAAATTATCTACTTAATTAAATCAAATGCTTAACGAGGCTTTAGTATGATAGACATCAATCTTTTAAGAACCAACCCCGATTTAGTAAGGGAAAATATTAAAAAGAAGTTTCAAGATTATAAGCTTCCCCTTGTTGACGAAGTGCTTGAACTCGATGAGAAAAAGCGCTCTTTACAGAGAGAAGGCGACGACAGGCGTGCAAAGCGTAATACCTACGCAAAGCAAATCGGCGCGTTAATGCGTGAAGGCAAGAAGGAAGAGGCTGAAGAGATTAAACGCCTTTCCAAAGAGAACAACGATGCGGTTGCTGAAATCGAAAAGCAGACCGCAGAAGTTGACGAAAAGCTTAAAAAGGATATGATGGCTATTCCCAACATTATCGCCGACGACGTTCCTATCGGCAAGGACGACAGCGAAAACGTGCAGTGGAATACCTATTTAGAAGCAAAGGAAAAACCTTTCGACGTTCCCTATCATCTCGACATTTTAGAGAGCTTAGACGGAATAGATTTGGATAGCGCTCGCCGCACTTCGGGTAACGGTTTCTATTATCTTACGGGTGATATAGCTCGTCTGCACTCGGCAGTATTGACCTATGCCCGTGACTTTATGATTGACAAGGGCTTTACCTACTGCATACCCCCCTATATGATTAGAAGCGACGTTGTTTCAGGCGTTATGAGCTTTGAAGAGATGGAAGGTATGATGTACAAGATAGAAGGTGAAGATTTATACCTTATAGGTACTTCCGAACACTCTATGATAGGCAGGTTTATGAATACCGTATTAGACGGCGATAAGCTTCCCTATACGCTTACTTCTTATTCGCCCTGCTTTAGAAAGGAAAAGGGCGCTCACGGTTTGGAAGAAAGGGGCATCTACCGTATTCACCAGTTTGAAAAGCAGGAAATGATTGTCGTCTGCAAACCCGAAGAGAGCGACTATTGGTATGAAAAGCTTTGGTCGTACACCGTAGAGCTGTTCGTGTCTATGGAAATTCCCGTCCGCACTCTCGTGTGCTGTTCAGGCGACTTGGCGGACCTTAAGTACAGGAGCTTGGACGTAGAAGCTTGGAGCCCCAGACAGAAGAAATATTTTGAAGTGGGCAGCTGCTCTAACCTAACCGACGCACAGGCAAGAAGGCTCGGCATAAGGTATAAGGACGCCGCAACGGGCAAAAACCAGTTTGCTCACACTTTGAATAATACCGTCGTCGCACCCCCCAGAATGTTGATAGCATTCCTTGAAAACCACCTTCAGGCAGACGGCAGCGTATATATTCCCGAAGTACTCAGAAAGTATATGGGCGGCAAGGAATATATTTTACCCAAGAAAAACTAAGAAAAATAATTTAATTAAGGCGTAAGCGCAACTGCTTGCGCCCGTATTTTGTCTATGAATTTCGTTTTCTTTGATATAGAATGTGCAAGCGTTTATAAATACACCGCTAAGATTTGTGCTTTCGGCTACGTATTGTGCGACGAAAAATTCAATATAATCAAAAAGGAAGATATTTTAATCAATCCTAAGGGAAAATTCCACTTGACGGACGGCAAGGGCGAACGCGGTCTCGTTTTACCGTACGAATACGCAGATTTTAAAAATTATCCCGTATTTACGGAAGTCTATCCAAAGATTAAAGAGCTGTTGGAAGATAAGAACAATTTAGTATTCGGGCACGCAACCTTAAACGACGTCAACTACTTGAATTTAGAAACCAAGCGTTTTAAACTGCCTTCGTTTTCGTTTACGTATTCGGATAGTCAGCTTATGTATATGACTTCTATATCAGACTTTACACGGCAGTTCGGGCTTGAATACATAACCCGAAATTTAGACGTTGAATTTACCCCGCACCGTGCCGCAGACGACGCATACGCAACGATGAAAGTGGTGGAAGCGTTAGCGGCTAAGCACGATTGTAGCGGCGTCGAGCTTGAAAAACTCTTGGGGATTAAGCGTGGTAAGATATCCGACTATAAGGTAACTCGCCCCGATTCACTAAAATTTGCGCACTACAGGAAGATGAAAGAAGTCGAGAAGGAAGAGCGCGCTAAGCGCAAGGTGCTTTTCTACAACGCAATTAGCCGCAGGTGCAAGGTCGTAAACCAAAAGCTCAAGGGCGTTACTTTCAATTTTTCAAGGGTGTTAGAAGATAAGGTGGATATCTCTATTCCGCTCGTTGAAAAAATACGCAAATCAGGCGGTAAATATACCGATAAGGTTATGGAATGCAGCGTCTACGTCTGTGAAGACGGCGACGATTCAATCCGAACTAAAAACGCAAAAGATAATGTGAATTTAAGAATAATCAACCTTGCAGAGTTGGGGGAACTTTTAAATGATTGAGTTGCCCGTAGAATTCGTCAGTAGGGTAAAAAGAGAATTTAAGGACGGCGCTCGTGCGTTTTTAGATTCGTACGATAGGCAGCCTTATAAGGCTATCCGAGTCAATACGTTAAAGATTACGCCTGAAAAGTTTAAAGAAATATCTCCGTTCGCTCTCTCGCCTGTTAAGTGGGAGCCGAACGGGTTTTACGTTTCGGAAGAAAAGGCTGGTAAAACCGTCTTTCACGCGGCAGGGCTATATTACGTTCAGGAACCTTCAGCAATGTCAGCCGCACCGCTTTTGAACGTTCAACCTGGCGAAAAGGTCTTAGATTTATGCTCTGCGCCCGGCGGCAAAGGCACTCAGCTTGCGCAGGCGCTTAAGGGCGAAGGGTTAATCGTTTTAAACGAAATAGATTATTCAAGGGCGAAAATCTTAGCCCGAAACGTGGAAAGGCTTGGCATTAAAAACGCCGTAGTCACCTGTGCATCGCCTGAAAAGATTGCAAAGGCGTTTGAAGGCTATTTCGATAAAGTACTCGTAGATGCACCTTGCTCCGGTGAAGGAATGTTTTTAAAAGAACCCAACGCCGTGACGGAGTGGAGTGAAAAGAACGTTGAGCTATGCGCAATACGCCAGAAAGGAATTTTAGAGTGCGCGCAAAAGGTACTAAAGCCCGACGGACTAATGGTCTATTCGACCTGCACTTTTGCCCCGCAGGAAGACGAGCTGCAGGTTGAAAATTTTCTCAAGGAATTTCCCGATTTTTCGCTTATCGAACAGCATAAACTACTCCCCCACGAAGTTATGGGCGAAGGGCATTTCGTAGCTCTTTTGCAAAAGAGTAACTGTGGCGAAAACGAGTGCAAAGTGCGTGCAATCCGCCCTAACGCCCCTCTAAAAAAGGTTGCGCCTTACCGTGATTTTGAAAGGCGGAATTTAAAGACAAAATTTGATAATCTGCATATAGTAGGGGATGAATTGTATTTTCTTCCCGATAATTGTCCGCAGTTAGACGGCTTGCAGGTTTTGCGTGCAGGCGTGCCTTTGGGTGAATTTAAAGGTGAACGGTTCGAGCCGTCTCATTCGCTTGCAATGTGTTTAAAGGCGTGCGAGACGAATTGCATTGACGTAGACGAGAATACTGCAATAAACTATCTAAGGGGCTTGACCTTTGATTGCGAAGAGAATAAAAGCGGTTGGTGTTTAGTAACTTATTTTGGCTATTCGCTCGGTTGGTGTAAAGCGGTAAACGGTACGGCAAAAAATCATTTGCCTAAGGGCATAAGAATATAGAAAAAATTATTAAAGACGGCAAGGTTATTCCCAAGCCGTCTTATTTTGTTTTATAAGATATGAAATGCTTTATAAGAAACGAAAAGCGGCATAGCGATTTAATTCGCTATGCCGCTAACGCTGCAATTAATTATCTAACCGAATTACTCAGGCTTTTTGTCTTCGCCTTCGGTTCCGTTTTCGTCAACGGGCGTTTCTTCGGTTGCAGGCGACTGTTCAACGGCTTCCGACTGCTCTTCGGCAGGGGTAGTAGGCTGTTCTTCTACAGTCTGTTCAACAGTCTCTTCAACGGGCTGTTCGTCTAAAGCTTCGATTTCGTCGCTTACTTCGGGCGCTTCGCCGTTTGCCTTAACGTACTTTTTAACGTAACGCTTGTTTTTGTTGAAGTTGTAGGTGTTCTTACCAACGTGTTTCTTGTTCTTGCCGTGCTTGCTGATAAACTGCTTAACGAGTATTGCAACGATTGCAACCAGGATTGCAACTACGATTGCGATAGACGCTGCAAGCAACCAAACGTTAGAGTTATCCGTATTCGTCGTATCTGTATCCGTATCGTCGTCGGTATCAACGGTAGGTTCTCCGATAATATCAAACTTCTTATCGGTTACAGAGTAATCAACGAATGCCGTCATAGAAAGGTTATTGACGTCGTCGTTATCGATTACTTTCAACAGCCCAAGCGATTCTTCGTAGTCGCTGTAAAGGTAGGAGTAACCCGTCTGACCTTCTTCGGCGGTTTCTGCATTGAAGGGAATGAACGCAGGTGAATCGTAAAGAGAGAAGGTGTAGTAGGTTGCACTGTAGTCATAAAGCTTTTCATATCCGCTATTGACTAACTTTTCAAGCTGAGTAATGGTCTGATTATTATCAGGCAATTCGGCACCGTCTTTCAGGTTTTCAATCAAGTCGGCGCGGATAGCGTTCGTGTAGTAAGCAAGTTTGCTTTCATAAGTTGCGCTGTCGAGTGACGACTCGCTTTCAGGGCTGTAATCAAAGAGTACGTAGCTGTTGTTTGCAATGCCGTCCGTGTATTCCTTATCGCGTTCGCCTGACCAGAGTTCGAGTCTGTAATTCTTGTCTTCGTTGCCCGTATGCACGTTAAAGGTTACGGTAACCCACTTGTCTGCGTATCTTGAGTCGTTGCCGTCGATTACGAAGCTGTAAGGGGTGGCGGTAGACGCGTCGTAGGTGTAGCTTGCAATGTTTTTATCTACGCCGTAAACGACCTTGTCCTTATTCGCAACGCCGCTTTCAACGTAGTAGTAAGCGGACTTTCCGTCAATTTTGCCAGCGTATTCGTAGACCTTGTTATTTTCCTTGCCGCCTGCAATCAGGTAGTGGGGTGCAAGCTTGG
>CAMAHZ010000048.1 GCA_945834965.1 uncultured Clostridia bacterium
AACTTGCTTTCCCTGAAGAACAGGGAAAGTGTCACGAGCCTAAAGCTCGTGACGATAGAGTTTGATACTTCTAATAATCCCACCACATTAATTCTTTATTCTTTAAACTAACCTATGGACTTATTTGATTTAAACGGCAACGAAGAGCAGGCAAAGCCGCTTGCCGAGCGTATGCGCGCAAACAACTTAAACGACTTTATCGGGCAAAGGCATATCGTTGCGGAGGGCTCGCTTCTTCGTCGTGCAATTTCGCTTGACAGGCTTGGCAGCTGTATCTTCTACGGTCCCCCGGGTACGGGCAAGACGACGCTTGCAAACATAATCGCTTCTACCACGCACGGCGAGTTTATTAAGTTAAACGCGGTGCAGGCGGGCGTTGCGGACGTAAAGGCGGCGGTCAAGCAGGCGGAAGATAATTTAAAGCTGTACGGCAAGCGCACCTACTTAATGCTTGACGAATGTCACCGCTTTAACAAAACGCAGTCCGATTCGCTTTTGCCTTCAATCGAAAAGGGCACGATTATTTTTATCGGCTCTACAACCGAAAATCCCTATGCGTCAATGACGCCTGCAATCGTATCCCGTTGCCGCGTGTTCGAGTTTAAGCGTTTAAGCGATGAAGAGATTTTATCGGCGTTAAAAAAGGCGCTTAACGATAAACGCAAGGGCTTGGGCGAGTATCAGGCCGAAGTGGAAGAAGTTGCGCTAAACCATATCGCCACTATGGCGGGCGGCGATTTAAGGGCGGCTTACAACGCGTTAGAGCTTGCCGTCCTGACCACGCCCGTATCGGCTGACGGCACCGTCAAAGTCACGCTTTCGGATGCGGAGCAGTCCATTCAGCGCAAGTCG
This sequence comes from uncultured Clostridia bacterium, assembly GCA_945834965.1. Classification (GTDB taxonomy): domain Bacteria; phylum Bacillota; class Clostridia; order Christensenellales; family Borkfalkiaceae; genus Coproplasma. The sequence continues at coordinate 853 of CAMAHZ010000048.1, forward strand.
CTTGCGTATAATACCGACGACTATTACGACTATCTTTCGGCGTTTTGCAAGTCTTTAAGGGGGAGCGATTCAAACGCCGCACTCTACTATGCTATGCGCCTTGCGGAAGGCGGTTGCGACCCTATGCTTATCGCCCGTCGCTTGGTCGTGCACTCTGCCGAAGACGTGGGTTTAGCCGACCCCCGCGCCCTGCAAATTGCAACTTCTGCAATGTACGCCTTAGAAAAGATAGGCTATCCCGAAGGGCTTGAGCCCCTTTGCGAAGCCATAATCTACGTCTGCGAAGCGCCCAAATCAAACACGGTGGAAGTATCTATGAACGCCGCAAAGGAAGACGCAAGGAACGTCCGCGACGACGACGGCGTGCCGCCCTATTTAAAGGACAATTCCTACGGCGGCAAGGGCGATAAGGCGCAGTCGGCAAGGTATAAATATCCGCACAACTATCCGCAAGGTTTTATCGAGCAGCAGTACCTTCCCGACAGGTTAAAGGATAAGATTTACTACGTCCCGTCCGATTACGGGTACGAGCGTACCATTCAGGAAATACGTAAAATCAAGGGTAAACGCCGTTAAAAGGCGTGTGCAATAAAGTAAAATTTTTGCATAAAAATTGAATAACGGTTCAATTAAACGCCGATATTCGTTGACACTTGCCTTAATAAATAGTATAATTACGAATAATTATACATATATAAGGCGAGTGGCGCATACAGTGCCGAGTGACGCATACAGCGCATAAAACCGTTCGCCGCAGGTTTTTTTCGGTGGACGGGATTTTTATTTGATAGAAAGAGAAAAAGGAGAGTTTTAAATGTCCGAATTATATCGCACCGATACGGCAGATAAAATAGGGGAAGACAGAATAGGTCAAAGCGTTTCGCTTGCAGGTTGGATAGAGAATATCCGTGACCACGGCGGCGTTTCGTTTATTGATTTAAGAGATTATTACGGGGTCGTTCAGGTCGTTATGCACGATACGCAGCTTTTGAACGGGCTGAATAAGGAAGATTGCATCTCGGTTTCAGGCGTAATCGAAAAGAGAGACGAAGAGACGTTCAACCCTAAAATTCCTTCAGGTACGGTAGAACTCAATTGCAAACAGGTGGCCGTTTTGGGCAAGGTAAGGGAACAGCTCCCCTTTGAAGTTGCGTCTTCTAAAGACATAAGGGAAGACGTTCGCCTTAAGTACCGCTTTTTGGATATGAGAAACCGCAAGGTTAAAGACAACGTTATCTTCCGTTCGCAGGTAATTTCCTTCCTTCGCGAGCAGATGACTTCTATGGGCTTTTTAGAAGTGCAGACGCCTATTTTGTGTGCGTCTTCACCCGAAGGCGCAAGGGACTATATCGTGCCTTCGAGAAGGTACAAGGGCAAGTTCTACGCCCTTCCCCAAGCGCCCCAGCAGTATAAACAGCTTTTAATGGTTGGCGGTATAGACAAGTACTTCCAGATTGCACCCTGCTTCAGGGACGAAGACGCCCGTGCCGACCGCTCTCCCGGCGAGTTCTACCAGCTCGACTTCGAAATGGCTTTTGCCGACCAACAGGACGTTTTCACGGTGGGCGAAAAGGTGCTCTCCGAAACCTTTAAAAAATTCGCACCCGAAGGGTTTGAAGTAACTAAAGCTCCCTTCCCCGTAATTTCCTACGAGCAGGCAATGCTCCAGTTTGGTTCGGATAAGCCCGACTTAAGGAATCCCCTTCGTATAATCGACTTGTCCGACTTCTTCAACAAATGCACGTTCAAGCCGTTTATAAACAAGTGCGTACGCGCCGTAAAGGTGCACGCCGATATGTCAAAGGGCTTCCACGAAAAATTGCTTGCATACGCAATGTCAATCGGCATGGCAGGTCTCGGCTATTTGGAAGTTGCAGATGACTTGACCTATAAAGGACCTATCGACAAGTTTATCCCTGCCGAACTCAAGGGCGAACTCAGAGAGCTTGCAAAGTTAGAAGTGGGCGACACCATCTTCTTTATCGCAGACACCAAGGAAAAAGCCCCCAAGCTTGCAGGGCAGATAAGAAACGAGCTCGGCGCTAAATTAAACTTAACCGAAAAGAACGCGTACCGTTTCTGTTTCGTCAACGACTTCCCCATGTACGAGTTGGACGAAAACGGCAAGGTGGCGTTTACCCATAACCCCTTCTCGATGCCGCAGGGCGGACTTAAGGCGCTTAACGAAAAAGACCCCCTTGAAATTCTTGCGTACCAGTACGACATCGTATGCAACGGCATAGAGCTTTCAAGCGGCGCAGTCAGAAACCACGATTTGGATATAATGGTCAAGGCGTTCGAGATTGCAGGCTACGACGAAGAGACGTTAAAGGATAAGTTCGGCGCACTCTACACGGCGTTCAAGTACGGCGCGCCCCCCCACGCAGGTATGGCACCCGGCATCGACAGAATGATTATGCTTTTAAAGAACGAAGACAACATAAGGGAAGTAATCGCATTCCCCATGTCGTCGTCCGGTCAGGACTTAATGTGCGGCGCACCCAACATAGTAACCGAAACTCAGCTTCGTGAAACGCACATTAAGATAAGACAGTAGTTTTTAGTAAGAGAAATTAAAATGAGTATTTCGCAGAAAGAAATTCAAACTTTAGCCCGTCTTTCAAGGCTTGAGTTTTCAGAAGAAGAACAGGAAAAATTCATTCCCGACTTCGAAGAGATAATCGCCTTTGCCGACAGAATCAACGGCGAAGTGGTGGGCGATACTTCCAGCATAAAGGAGGTTGCCGCCCGCACTATTGCGTGGGAAGATTTAAGGGAAGACGAAGTAACGGACAGCCTTCCCAACGAAAAAATCACTTCCAACGTAGAAGCGCAGGACGGCTACTTCCCCGTAAGGAGAGTTGTAAAATGAAAAGTACCATTCTGCACCTTTCCAAAATGCTTCAAAGCGGAGAAATTACTTCCGTTCAGCTTACAGAGCAGTACATCTCTGCAATAGAAAAGGAAAACCCTGCAATCAACGCCTACGTAAACTACACGTTTGACCAGGCAAGGGCAAACGCAATTGAAGCGGATAAGCTTATAAAGGAAGGCAGGGCGACCGCACTTACGGGCATACCCTTTACCTTAAAGGACAACATCGCCACCGACGGTATGCTTACGACCTGCTGTTCAAAGATTTTGCAGGGCTTCAAGCCCTATTACGACGCAACCGTTTGGTCTAAATTAAAAGCTCAAGGTGCGGTGCTTTTGGGCAAGACGAATATGGACGAGTTTGCAATGGGCTCCACGAGCGAGACGAGCGTCTACGGCGCACCCTTGAACCCCATCGACAAAACGAGAGTTACGGGCGGTTCGTCAGGCGGCGTTGCGGCGGCAGTCTGCGCAAACCTTGCGGCGTACGGCTTAGGCTCGGACACGGGCGGCTCTATCCGTCAGCCGGCGTCCTTTTGCGGCATAGTCGGCTTCAAGCCTTCCTACGGCGCGGTGTCAAGGTACGGGCTTATTGCGTACGGCTCTTCGCTCGACCAAATCGGTCCTATGACCCGTTCGGTCACGGACGCGGCAATAATATTCGACGCAATCAAGGGCGAAGATAAAAAAGACGGCACTTCGGTTGCAACCCCTTCGGGTGAAACGAAACTAATAGGCGACGTCAAGGGTTTAAAAATAGGTGTAGTGGAAGAGCTGACCGACGGCGTAAACCCCGAAATTTTACAGGCGGTTAACGGCGTTATCGAAGCCTACCAAAAGGCTGGCGCACAGGTTGTAAAACTCTCCGTCCCCGCCTTAAAGCTCGCCCTTCCCGTCTACTATATAATCGCCTGTGCAGAAGCGTCGTCAAACTTAGGCAGGTACGACGGCATAAGGTACGGTTATAGGGCAAGCAACTACTCTGGGCTTGACGATATGGTAACCAAAACCCGTTCGGAAGGGTTTGGTAAAGAAGTTAAAAAGCGTATAATGCTCGGCACGTACGTGCTATCGTCGGGCTATTTCGACGCATATTATAAAAAGGCGTGCGTACTCCGCGGCGAAGTTGAAAAGCAGATTAAAGAATGTTTTGAAAAGTGTGATTTCATCTTTGCTCCTACCGTTCCGCAAACGGCGTTCCCCTTGGGATATTCGGGGGGCAACGCTACCGAAACGTATCTTTCGGACGTATGCACCGTGCCTGTGAATATTGCAGGGCTACCCGCAATCTCTATCCCCTGCGGCAAGGACAAAAACGGACTTCCCATCGGCTTGCAGATAATCGGCAGAAAGTACGACGACGAGAGAGTGCTTAACGCCGCATACTTTGCTGAAAAGTACGGCGTGTGCGAAGATATACAATTTGACGGGGGTGTAAAGCTGTGAAATATCAACTCGTTTCAGGGTTAGAAACCCACGTAGAGCTTGCAACCAAGACCAAAATTTTCTGCGGCTGTACTACGGCTTTCGGCGGCGAACCCAACACGCATTGCTGTCCCGTCTGTACGGGTCAGCCGGGGGCTCTGCCCATCTTAAATAAAAAGGTGGTGGAATACGCCATAAGGGCAGGGCTTGCAACGCACTGCACCATCAACACGACTACCCACTTAGACAGAAAGAATTATTGCTATCCCGACCTTCCTAAGGCGTATCAAATTTCTCAGTTCGACAAGCCCCTTTGCGAACACGGCTACGTGGAGCTTGAGAGCGGCAAAAGGATAGGCATTACCCGTATTCATATCGAAGAAGACGCAGGCAAGCTCGTTCACGAAAGCGGCTACACCTTAATCGACTACAACCGCGGCGGCGTACCCTTAATCGAAATCGTGTCCGAACCCGACATCTCTTCCCCGGAAGAGGCGAAAGAATACGTCGAAAAGCTTCAGCTTATAATGCGCTATATCGGCGTATCCGACTGCAAAATGCAGGAAGGCTCTATGCGCTGCGACGTAAACATTTCGGTCATGCCCGAAGGCTCGAAAGAGTTCGGCACTCGTACCGAAATCAAGAATATGAACTCGATTAGCTATATCGACAAGGCTATGCGCTACGAGTACGAAAGGCAGTGCGAAGTGCTAAACGACGGCGGAAAAATAGTTCAGGCGACCTTGCGTTACGACGAAAAGACGGGCGAAACTTCGGTTATGCGTACAAAAGAAGACGCACAGGACTACCGCTATTTCCCCGAACCCGATATCCTGACCGTAGTAATCCCCGAAAGCAAGGTGGAAGAGATAAAATCTCAGCTCCCCGAGCTGCCTTTGGAAAAGCTCAACCGCTATATAGACGAGCTTAAAATCAACCCTGCAACGGCAAGGCTTTTATATAAGTATAAAAAGGTCTGCGACTTTGTGGAAAAGGTCATTTCCTTAGGCGCAAGCGTTAAAAACGCCGTCAACCTTACTACGGGCGTGCTGTATTCAAAGCTTCCCACCGAAGAGGACAAGGAAAACTTCGCTCTTCCCGTAACTGCGGAAGAGACGGCAAAGCTTATAAAGCTTGCGGACGAAGGCAAGATAAATATCACGCTTGCTCAGCAGACGCTTTCAAAGATGGCGGAAGAAGGCAACCCCGTATCCGCGTATATCAAGGAAGAAGACTTGGCAGGCGTTGACGATAGCGAGCTTGAAGAAATCTGCAAACAGGCTATAGAGAATAACCCTGCCGCCGCGGCGGACTTTAAAGGCGGTAAGGAAAAGGCTATTTTCGCCCTGTACGGCTTTGTTAAAAAGGCAACGCAGGGCAAGGCGGATATAAAAAAGGCAGACGCAATTTTAAAGAAGTTAATCTTAGGTTAATTAAATATTTAGTTATTTTAAGCTCGTCGGTGCGAAATGCGCCGACGAGCGTTTTTTCATACAAAAAAAGTAATATTCAAGCGGAGGCAAAAATAAAATATATCGTCGAAAGCGGAAAAATATATTCCCGTAAATTAGTGTTTTTGCGACACGTTCGTCTTAAATTCGACGGTTTAGATTTGCTATTATAGGTGGGCAACTTGGCGATAATCGTAAAATTAAAAAAAGTAATTGCGGTAATTTTTGTTGCGGTTTTAGTGGTTGCGCTGTCGCTCGGGGTGCGCTTTAGCGGCGCTTACGCAGTCTGGCAGGGCGGCACGGTAAGGCAACTCCCCGTGTATTCGGTGGAAAGGCAGGATAAAAATATCTCTATCTCTTTCGACTGCGCTTGGGGCGTCGACCACACCGACGAAATCTTAAAAGCCCTGCGGATAGGTGAAGTTAAAGCCACTTGGTTTATGGTAGAGTTTTGGGCGGAAAAGTACCCCGACTACGTAAAAAAGATTGATAACGCAGGTCACGAAATAGGTACTCACTCGTCAACCCACAGCTATATGTCCAAGCAAAACGCCGAAGAAATCCGCTTAGAGCTTAAAACTTCGTCCGAAGCTATTAATAAGGTTACGGGTAAAGAAGTAGAGCTATTCCGCCCGCCCTACGGCGACTACGACGACGAGCTTATAAAAACCGCAACCGAAGAAGGGTATTATTCCATTCAATGGGACGTAGACAGCCTCGACTGGAAGGACTTATCCGCAACCGATATCGCTATGCGCGTTATAAGCAAGGTGCAGTCGGGCTCGATAATTTTAATGCACAACAACGGCTTACATACGGCGGAAGCCGTGCCAATAATTATAGAGACGCTTAAAAACAAGGGTTACACCTTCGTGCCTATAGGCGAGCTTATCTATAGGGATAATTACACGATAGACGTAAACGGCAGGCAAATTCCGTCAAAGTACTTTTAAGGAGTAGAAATATGAATAACAATTTAAACGAAAAGAACAACAAGGTCTATATCTGCGGTACGGTGGAAAGCGACGCAGTATTCTCTCACGAAGTGTTTGGCGAAGGCTTTTACGAGCTGTTCGTCAAGGTCAACAGGCTGTCGGGTCAAGCAGACTTACTGCCCGTAACCATATCCGAACGCCTTTTAGGTCAGGGGCTTAAAAGGGGAGACGAGCTGTGCGCCTTAGGGCAATTCCGCTCGTACAACAAGCTCGAAAACGGCAAATCAAGGTTAATGCTAACCGTATTCGTCAGGGAGATTTTAGAAAGTCACCCTGCAAAAAACCCCAACTCTATAGTACTTTCGGGGTATATATGCAAACCTCCCGTGTACCGCACCACGCCCTTTAATCGGGAAATTGCCGACCTTTTAATTGCGGTCAACCGCTCGTACAATAAAAGCGATTATATCCCTGCCATAGCTTGGGGAAGAAACGCCCGTTTCGTGCGCAACCTATCTGTAGGCGATAAAATTGCTTTATCGGGCAGAATACAGTCCCGCGAATATCAAAAGAAACAGCCCGACGAAAGCTTTGTAACGATGACCGCCTACGAAGTATCGGTATCCAAGCTCGCCGCCTTCGACGACGACTCGGAGTTTGATATTGACGAAGAGTTTGACCTATACACCGCAAATA
>CAMAHZ010000049.1 GCA_945834965.1 uncultured Clostridia bacterium
CCACCTACGGCAGCGAGTATGCCGCCGGTGCAGATTTGTACGCCTGCCTTGACGGCGAAGTGACTATCGCGCCCCATACCACCGTGCTTATCCCCACGGGTATCGCAATGGAGTTGCCCGTCGGCTATGCAGGGCTTATCTACGCCCGCAGCGGACTTGCAACAAAAAAGGGGCTTGCCCCTGCAAATAAAGTCGGTGTTGTCGACTGCGACTATCGCGGCGAAGTTAAAGTTGCCCTGCACAACCACGGCGAAATACCCCAGTCGGTTGCCTGCGGCGAACGAATCGCTCAGCTTGTAATCGCCCCCTACCTGACCGCACAGTTCGTTGAAAGTGAACAGCTGTCGGAGACGGTGCGTGGGGAGGGCGGATTCGGTTCTACGGGCAGTAAATAATATTCTCTTCATATATACTTCGCAATACGGTGTCGCCTTTACGTTTTGGCTCGGTCATTTACGCTTAGTAAACTCCCGTCGCCAAAGCCGCAGGCTCCTTGTCTTGCTCGTATCTCTGAAGAGAGATGGGCGCTTGCGTTTACCCGAATAAGGTGAAGAAGCCGTATACCCTGAATAAGGTGAATAGTATTTGGAATGACCCCCGTCATTGCGCCGACTGCAAGCAGTGGCAATCCCAACGGGTAAGTTGTTACTGCTTCAAATAATTATAACCAACATCAACAGCAGAGCTGTTGGATTGCACCACGCTTTAGCGTGGATTGAATCACTCAAAGAGTGGATTTAATCACGACCAAAGTCGTGGATTTAATCACCTTTAGGTGCATTGCAAACCGATAGGGTTTGATTATTTACAACCTTTTTACAAAATTTGCGCAACTATAATACTTTTATCGCATATTATATAGATGTGGACACGAAGGGGGCAAACCCTTCCCCACGGCGGCTTGTGCGGCGAATAATGGTTTAAAGTCGTGCAAAGCTTAAATAAAAACAATCGGCGTATCCTTAGATACGCCGTTTTTACTTTAATTTTAATTGCGTTTAGTTGGGTCAAGCCGTAAAGCGAATTTTAAAGGTCGAAAGCGATTGCGGTTACGTCGTCTTTAATTTCGCCGCAGAAGGTCTTTAAATTGCTCTCTAAATTCTTGACAAATTCTTCGCCCGTGCGTGATACCGACAGGGTGCGGATTGCGCCTTCCACGCCGAACATTTCGCCGTAGCGGTTTTTACTCTCGGTTACGCCGTCGGTCAAAAGCACGAGTACGTCGCCGGGTTTGTAGGGAATGGTATCTTCAAAGTAGGCAGGGTTTTCAAACCAGTTGGAAACGGGTGGCGAGTTCAGCATAATTCTCGTTATGCCGCCGCCCGACTTTAACAGAATGGGTACGTTATGCCCTGCCATCGAATAGGTTATGCTGTCCTTATCAATCCTTGCCGCCGCAACGGTGATATAGTTGCGCTCGTCCAAGTTCAGTTCGGAAAACTTATTAGAGAGCTTTTCAATGGCTTCCGCAGGGGAATAGGTGTTTTTGTCGTAAGCCGCTTTTACGAACGCGGTTAGCATACCTGCGGAAATGCCCTTGCCCGAAACGTCTGCAATCACGCCGCAGGCAGAAGAGCCTACGGTGAACACTTCGGGCAGGTCTCCGCCGATATCTCGACAGGGGATATACAGGTATGAATAGCGTTTTCCGCCTGCCCATTTACCGGCAGGGAGTAGGCGTTGCTGAATATTTTTCGCCGTCTGCAATTCCCTTGCAATCTCAAGCTCTAAGGCGTCGTCGATAACGCCCATACAAAGTCCGCCGCCAAGCGGTTTAATGGTAATCGAAAAGGCTACTTCGTGCCTGCCGCCGTCGATAAGGCTTAAAATAACCCTTCTCGACAGCTCTTTGTTTGAGCAGAATGAATCTTCAAAGGCGGCCGCAAGCGAACAGCCCGAAGACTGCCCCGAAAGCCGACACTTTTTGCAGTCGCCGTTTGCACAGCCGAACGCCCTGCCGAGAGAAAGGCGGCGCGCGTCTTTGCCGAACAACGTCTTAAACGCCGTGTTCATAAACACGGCTTTAAGGTCTCTATCCACGACGACTACGGCGGAAGGTACGCCGTCTATAATTTTGCGATAGAATTTCTCAATCATTTTTCAGGGAAGATAAAACTTTAATTTACCTGCAACTATATGCGCTTCAAGGGGAACGTTATCGTACAGCTCGCCTTCAGCCTGAATAGTGGGGATATCGTTTTCGGGAATAAATTTAACTTCTTTGCACTTTACGTAAGTCGCTTCTTTAATCTTGTGCGCCCTGCCGAGTACGAGTTTAAAAAATGCGATAATCATACGTATGCGCGATATGTAGTCTACGACGATTAAGTCCATATATCCGTCGTCTATTCTTGCGGTGGGGAAGAGTTTAATTCCGCCGCCAAAGCTCGTGCCGTTGGCAACGCAGGCAATCATACCGTTAAACGCCTTTTCTTCGCCGCCGTCCCAACTGACCTTAAAGCTCGTAAACTTAAAATGGCGCAACGCTTTAAGAAATGCGGAAAAGTATTTGTTGCGTTTTTTGTTTTTGGAAGAGTAGGCAAACTTAAGCACTTCTACGTCAATGCCCGTGCCTACGGCGTTAATACTGCGCAGTCCGTTGGAAAGCTCTATAAAATCTATGGGCTTAGCTTGGTTTTCAATTATCTTTTCCGCCGCCGTAACGGGGTTGGAAGGTATCTTGTTTGCGTCTGCAAAGTCGTTGCCCGTGCCTACGGGTATAAGCCCAAGCGTGCAGTTTTCAACGTTTTCTATGCCGTTTAAAACTTCGTGCAGGGTGCCGTCGCCGCCCATTGCGATAATATCGGCGTACTTGCCGCCCTTGGTTAGCTCTTTAACTATTTCGGCTGCGTGACCCTGCCTGTCCGTCAAGTGAAATTCGACCTGCTTTCCCGCCCTTTCAAATACGGCTTTAACCGCTTCAATCTGTTTGGTTTTTTTGCGGTCGAGATTGCCGCCGTTTGCAATTACGTGATACATAACTTTATTCCATTCTCTTTCGTGCGTATAAATTATACGCTATAATTATACAATATCGGTGCGCATAATGCAATAGTTTTTTGGTCTTTAAGATTGCATAAGTTTTGGACGTGTGCTATAATCAAACCGAAAAAAATATAAAACGCTATAAAACTATGAAAATTCGTGTTCCGCAAAAACTTAATATGCTTGCCGCCGCCCTGACCAAACCCCTATACGTAGTGGGCGGAGTGTGCCGTGACGCACTTGCAAATCTCAACTCAAGTACGCTTGACTGGGACATATGTGCGCCCCTATCGGCAGAAACCGTTGCAAACGCCGCGCAAAGCGTGGGCATCACGGTAGTGTCGACCTATAAAAATACGGGTACGGTAAAGATGCAGGCGGACGGCGAAAGCTTTGAATACACCTGTTTCCGCACGGATAAGTACGTCCGCGGAACTCACCTGCCCGTTTCGGTATGCTTTACCGAAGATATGGCGTTAGACGCACGCCGCCGCGATTTTAAGTGCAACGCAATCTACTACGATATCTTAAAGGGCGAGTTTTGCGACCCGTTGGGCGGTATTGCCGATATTAAAAACAGGCGATTAACGACGGTTGCCGAACCTAAAAAGGTGTTTGGCGAAGACGGGTTAAGGCTTATGCGCCTTGCAAGAATTGCCGCACAGACGGGCTTTACCCCCACTAAAGAGTGCATAGACGGTGCTTATGCCAACGCATATCTTATAAAGGACGTTGCGGCGGAAAGGGTTTGGGCGGAGCTGAACGCCATACTTTTGGCCGACGCAAAATACGGAAATTACGGCGGACAGTACGTCGGGCTTAAATTGCTTAAAGAAATCGGCGTGCTTGAGATAATCTTGCCCGAACTTACTTTAGGCGATAAAATGGTTCAGCGTAGCGACTTCCACGACCACGACGTGTTGGAACATTCCCTTAGAGCCGTGCTGTACGCGCCCCTGCAAATCCGCCTTGCCGCGCTTTTGCACGACGTTGGCAAGCCGTACTGTTTGATAAATTACGGCAAGTACAGCCGTCACGACGAAGCGGGCAGGCGCATTTCGCTTGAAATCTTGTCAAGGCTTAAGGTGTCGAATAAGACGGCGGAAAGGGTCTCTAAGCTCGTGGGGCTGCATATGTACGATTTATCCTGCGCGGCGGCGGAAAACAAGGTGCGCAAGTTTATAGTAAATCACTTTGACGTAATCGACGAGCTTTTAATGTTAAAGCAAGCGGACTATTCAGCCTGCAAGGACGATTTATCAATTGCGCCCTGTGTAAAAAAATGGAAAAAAATTATCGAAAAGATGAAGTCTGAAGGCGTGCCGTTCACCTTAAAACAGCTTGCAATCAAGGGCAACGATTTGATTGAATGCGGTATATCCGCAGGGCAGGTGGGCAAAACGCTCAACTTTTTGCTTGAACAGGCGGCGATGGGGTGCGTGCCTAATCAAAAGGAAAAACTGCTTATTTTTGCGCTTCGCAACTTATGAGCGACGCCGCCTGAACGGGCTTAGAAGTCGTCGGCATTATTTTAGGCGTCATTTAGTTGATTTTTGAATTATAAATATAGTATAATAATAAATAACTTAAAGTCGGGTACTGTCGCAACTTTATTTTTTAACGGCAGGCGGCGGCAAGGTATGCCGCAAAACGGCTTTTTTCGGCTTATTTTAGTCGAAAAACGGGAGGCAATTATGGCAGATAAGGGAAGAAAAGGAAGCAGAAACAGCAGCGGCTCAAGCTCGGTCGCCGTTGGTATAATCTCGTTCCTTCTCGGATTTTTGTTCGCTTTTATAGTACTATTCGGCAGTATCTTCGGCGTGGGCTACGTCGCGGCTACTACTGATATTAATAAGGTTTTCGAGCTGTTTGGTCTGGAAAACAAGAACGCGGGATACGACGAGAGCGACCCCGACAGCAATAAATATAATTACATAAACGCCGACCAGGCGCCCAACATCTATTCGCTCGTAACCGAAGTCATCAAGATGGCTAACGAAGGGCTTGGCGAGATTAACCTTAACAAGATTGACGCGCTCGCACCCGTAACCGACGCCGTTTTGAATATGGCTTACGGCTTTATCGACGACGTGGTAGACTTCGATAAGGAGTATTTTGAGGACGTGTCGTTGACTTCGATAATCGACTCGGTTACGAATTCTCTATACTACGTGCGCACGTCTAAGCTCGTTGAAATGCTCAACAACAAGATGGGCTATTCCGTCGACCTTTCCGAAATCCCCATCGTAAGCTATTTAATCGACGGCGTAGAATCTTCCTACGCAACCGTCAAGGGTATGGACGAAAGCTTTAAACTGCCCGTACTTTTCGATTATTACGTAAACGACGGTAGTGCAATCGGCTACAGCCGCAGCGTTGCCGACCCCGAAGGTATTTCGGCTTATCCTGCAAACTTCGGCGGAGATACTTCCTTTATTCACGAAACGACGCTTAAAAATTCCGACGGCAACCAGCTCTATAGGGTATATTACGTACCCTGCAAGGTTACCGCAACGGGTATAGAAGAAGCGGAATATATCGTAAAGAAAAATGTTCTGGAAGACCCCAACGTAACCTTCAGCAAGGACGGCGCCACGGTTAAACTCAAGTACGTTTTCAGGACGGTGGAATTCGGTGCGGATACCGACTTTATCGCAGTAAAAAGCAACGTAGTCAACGGCGTCGAAACCTTTGAGTTGGACTATCAGGCAATAGTAGACGCAAAGAGCTCCGACTCTTCCGCAACGGCGTCTAACCGCTACTTGGGCTATTCCTACTACGAATCGTACGCAAGGAACTACTTCGACGGACCTGATAAAAGGGACGAAAACGACAGTATGTACGGCGTTTCAACCGTAAACAACATCAACTACTTTAAAGACAATTCGGGCAACTTAGTTGAATACGACCCCCTTCTCATAGCGGATATAATGCTCGACGCACTCAACCCCTTGAACAACGTACCCGTTTCAAGCGTGGTAAACGCAAGTCAGGCAGAGATGGTCAAGGGTATCTTCGGCGACACTTCGCTCGGCGACATTTTAAGCCAGAAGGTAAACTTTAACGAGCTTGTAAACGACATATACATTTCCACGTTCTTAAAAGACGTGCGTGCGGACGATAAGGTTATGCCCTATATCGTGTATAACCTTACGGGCATTAAGCAGAACGGCTCGGGTAACTACACCGCAATCTACGATAGAGACGGCGAAAATGTAGTCGCAAACTTGGTGGTAGAAGACGGCATAATCAAATCTATAACCAACTCGGTAACGGGTGACAAGATTAAGGGCAACACCGTTGCGGACTTAAAGACCTTGACTAACGGCTTGACCTTAGACGTGTTCATCGACTGCAAGGCGGACGACGCGATTATGGCTTACCTTGGCTACGGCATAACCGACGTGGAAAAGGTGGTTGGTCAAAGCTACACGCATATAGGCAAAATAGGAAGTAAAACCGTTTATATCTACACGGACGACGGCGGTATTATAACTAAGGTCATTGACGAAAACGATATAGAAGTGGGCGGAACGAAGATTGACGAAGTATCCGAAAGGGTAAACACGATTATGGACGTTCTCTCTTTGCCCGATTTCATTAAGGTTGACCCCGCCGACGGCATTATGGCTTACCTTGGCTACGGCGTGTACGACGTGGTTGAAAGTCACGGCGTAAACGACGGTAAAGAGTACAGCCACGTCGGCTCGTATATGCACAACGGTACCGAAGTTACTGTATATATCTCCACCGAGATAGACGAAGGCAAGCTTGTAGTAAACGGCGTATGGCACGGCGAAGGAAGGGTTTCCGGCACGAAGATTAACGGCGTTTCCGAAAGGTTAGACAATATTACTAACGTAATATCCATAACCGAATTTATAGATATCGACCCCGACGACGCAATTATGGCGTTTATCGGCTACGGCATTTCGGGCTGTGAAGCGGCTACGGGTACCGACGCTTTAGGCAACAGCTACGACTATAAGGCAAACTATAAGACCGCAGGCGGCACTAATCTTAACTGCTACTTAACCGTCGACGCCGAAGGTGTGGCAAAAGACGTGTGGGTCATCATTGACGGGGCTAAGGTTGCGGTAAAAGGCACTAAAATCGGTGCCGTGCCCGACAGAATCAGCGCCTTGACGGATACGCTTACAATCGGCGAAATCATAACCGTAGACGGCAGTTCGTCTATGATATTACAGGCGATTAAGGATACGACTATCGGCGGTCTGGACGAAAGGATTAACGAGCTTACCGTCAGCGACGTGCTAACTCAGGAGCAGATTGATAACAACAGCATACTGCCGCAGTTAAAGGATACTAAGATTACTCAACTCGGTACGGAGATAGATAAGGTCATAATTCAGCGTATTTATGCCGAAAATATTTACGGCGTTGCGGCAAATTCCGACCCTGCACTTGCAACTACCTTCAATTCTGCATACCTATACTACGAATTAGTAGACGGCAGCTACGTACTCACCGAGAAGAATTGCGCAGGCTTGACCGATACCGAATACGACAACGCTTTAGGCAAGCTCACGCAGGACGACTGGAACAACAGAGGCGATAAGCAGTACTACACATACGGTGCAGCTAAGGGTATGTGGAAGTTGATACTTTACAGGGTAGAAGGTAATACCAAGACCGAAAAGGCGTACACCTTAAACAACTTTAACAACATGGTGAATTCCTGTGCGGAAAGCGTTTATAACTCAACGCTGGGCGAGCTTAAGGACGCTAAGATTATTTCAAACACAACCAACCTTGATAAGTATATGAAGGCAGGTTCGTTGTACATAACGGTTGATGCAAGCGGCAACCCTACGACTACTCCTAACCAGAGCGAAGCAAAGAAGATGAGCGAATTGACTTTAAGGCAATTGCTCGATTCCGTAATTAAGTTTATGGGTTCAGATAGCTAAAATGTTGCAAAATTGGCTTGCCAAACTAATTGACAAACCGTTTAATATTATTGTATTATAATTAGGCATTAAAAAAATGTCTATATTACCTTGAATACCGTAGGTGGTATTCCGATTAAGTCCGGGAGGTGAA
>CAMAHZ010000050.1 GCA_945834965.1 uncultured Clostridia bacterium
TTACCGAAACAATTACCGCAGGGTACTTTAATTTGGCGAGTTTTTCGTACTTGATAAACTGTATTCCGACTATTGAAATAATACCGCCGACAACGCCTATTATCTGTTTTTTTACAAAGTAAAGGCTATCCCCATACTGCACCTTGCCGACGTATGAACTCGCCGAATATATCATAATACAGCCGAATACCGCCATTAAAATAACGCAGACCAACAGCGGTATATCGCCAAAATTTTTACGCCGTTTTTCAGGGTGCAACAGCTCTTTCATTTTTCAGCCCGTCTACGAACTCGCAGAATTTTTCACCCCTGTCTTCGAAGTTTGCAAACTCGTCGAAGCTTGCGCTTGCAGGACTTAACAAAACGCTTTGACCGGGCTTTGCTACGTAGTTGGCAAGCCGCACCGCCGCGCCGAAATCGGAGCAAAGCGAGAAGCCGTAATACCCCGTATCTATGGCGGCGTTCATCATCTTAATTCTGTTTTCGCCGTAGATGACGGCGTGCGCCACCCTGCTATTTTGCAAAAACTTAAAGAGCGGCGAATAGTCGTACCCCTTATCTTTACCGCCGAGAAGTAAAACCATAGGCTTTGAAATGCTATCTACCGCCTTAATGGTTGCGTCTACGTTGGTAGCCTTACTGTCGTCAACGTAGTCTACACCGTTTACTTCGCCCACGAGTTGAATCCTGTGTTTTACACCCTTGAAAGAACATAACGCCTGACTTGTCTTATAAATATTAAAACCGAACACGGCGGAAACAGCTACGCAGGCAAGTGCGTTATATACGTTATGTATTCCGCCCACCGCCATTTTATCGACGGTAAAATAGGCGTTGCCGTTACAACACACCGTACCGCTATCAACGTACGCGCCGTCGACTCTTTCAGTTGCAGAAATCCATACAACCTTGCCTCTTGTATATTTGGCAAGCTCTCTCACCCTTAAGTCGTCGTAGTTTAGTACGGCGTACTCGCTTTCACGCAGGGTACGGATTAACTTGCTCTTTAAATAGACGTAGTTTTCCATATTGTAGTGGCGGTTTAAATGGTCTTCTGTAATATTCAAAATTACCGCCGCGTGCGGTCTTAAGCTGAACAGCGTTTCAAGCTGAAAGGAAGATATCTCGACGATAGCAAAATCTTCAAAGGTCAAGTCTTCAACCACGTTTATAAGCGGATTGCCGTAATTTCCGCAAGGAACGCTGTTTTTACCGTTGCTTTTAAACACTTCGTCAAGCATAGAAACGGTCGTAGTCTTGCCGTTCGTACCCGTCACCGCTACAGCCGTTGCCCTTAGATAGAGCGACGCAAGCTCTTCTTCACCCAAAATCGCCTTACCCTGCTTGCGGAAGGACACGGCAAGTTGATTGTCTATGGGAATACCCGGGCTTAAAACTAAGATATCACATATATTTATTGCGTCGGTCAACCTTTCCGCATCGACGATTATCGCCCCTTTACCCTGCAAAACTTTCATAGTCTGCGCAACTTTATCGCTTATAACGTCGTCGTAGGCATAGACTACCGCACCGCGCTTTAATAAAAAGTTTACGCACCCTTCACCCGAGCGTGACAGCCCCGCCACCAAAAACTTTTGATTGCCGAAATACATAACACCTCACAAAAACAGCAATAAAAAACAACCGCAAATTGCAGTTATAATCGAATAGAGATACGAAATTTTACATTCCGTAAGCCCCTTCATTTGTAGGTGATGGTGCAAAGGCGCCATTAATAACACCCTTTTACCCGTCCTTTTATAGTATATTACCTGAACTATTACGGATATGCCGGACGCAACAAAAGTAATTCCCAAAATGGGAAGATAAAGCGAGTTATTTGAAAAAACGGTTATACAGGCAATAAGCCCGCCAAGCGCAAGCGAGCCGGTATCCCCCATAAACAACGACGCCTTGTTGGTGTTAAATACTAAAAACGCCGCAATCGCCCCAACGGCGACGAAACAAATCCCCGACAAACTCTGCCCATTAACTGCGAGAATTATGCCCATGAACACCATATAGACGAGACTTACTCCGCCTGCAAGCCCGTCAAGCCCGTCGGTTAAATTTACGCAGTTTACCGTTGCGATAAAGACTAAAATTACAAACGGAATTACGCCCCAGCTTATATTAAAATTTAGTCCGCCGCTAAACGGCACGTTTAAATAGGTTATTTCGTTTATATAGCAAAATATTGCGGCAATTATTGCGATTGCAAGTTGAAACAATATCTTTTGATAGGGCTTTAATCCTTCGTTTTCGCGGCGGTAGACCTTTAAAAAATCGTCTAAAAACCCCACGAGCATAAACCCTGCAACGATAATAAGCGTAAGGTTGACTACCCTGTCCGAAAACCTGTAGATAACTACGCAGACGATAATTATCGCCGAAATAATTGCAAGCCCGCCCATGGTAGGCGTGCCTTTTTTGTTATAATGCTCCTTGACGTATCCAAGTATATACTGCCCTGCTTTAAGTTTTTTTAAAAGCGGTAAAATGGCAAATGTCAGTAAAAGCGAAACGGCAAATCCGCATAGAGCATAAACGACGTAATTCTTCATAGTAAAATCACACCCAACGCTTAACAAGCGTTACGCAAAATTATTATCCTATTAATTTTTTAATGACGGCGCTATCGTTATAACTGTGTTTAACGCCCATAATCTCTTGATAGTTTTCCCCACCCTTACCTGCAACGAGTAAAATATCTTCTTCGTCCAAAAGGTTTAAGGCGTACTCGATAGCGACTTCCCTGTCGCTTATAGCCACGTACTTTCCCCCAGCCTTTTTTACGCCTTCTTCAATTTGAGAAATAATAGAGTACGGGTCTTCATATCTGGGGTTATCGGAAGTTATTATCACGAAATCGGCAATTTTTGCGGCAATTTCGCCCATAATAGGTCGTTTGCCCCTGTCCCTGTTGCCGCCGCACCCAAAAAGGCAGTACAGGTTGCCTTCGCATAAATTGCTAAGCGAAGTTAATGATTTTTCCAAACCGTCGGGCGTATGCGCAAAGTCTACGAACACTTGACCGCCGTTATATTTCGCCACCCTTTCCAACCTACCTGAAACGCTTTTTAGCTCTTTTAGTCCTTCGGCAATAATCTCTATCCCAACTCCGAGCGCTTTAGCGCAGGTTGCGGCGGCGAGCGCGTTATAGATATTATACCTTGCAGGCATATTCAGCTTCACGTCGTACAGCTCGTCGGAAAGGTTAATTACAAACGTGCTGCCGTCTAAGTTTTCTACGATATTCACCGCAAACGAATCGGCAGGATTATCTAATGCATAGGTCAGACAATCGGGGTTTGCCTGCATAATTTTAATGCCGAGCCCGTCGTCGGAATTGACTATTATTTTTTCGCATCTACCCCTTTCAAACAGCTTAAGTTTACTCAAGGAGTAGCTCTTCATATCCTTAAAAAAGTCCAAATGGTCCTGAGTACAGTTTGTAAATATCCCTGCCGCAAAATGCAAGCCGTACACCTTATCGTAATATAGCGCGTGGGCAGAAACTTCCATAAATACGTATTCCACGCCGCTTGCAACCATATCGGCAAACACACCGTGCAGACATATTGCGTCCGGCGTTGTGAGCTCCGGTGCAATAAATATATCTCCGTATGCTATACCTAAAGTGCCTATTATGCCCGTTTTACTACCGTTTTTGTCGAATATGCTTTTAAGCATATAGCAAGTGGTAGTTTTACCGTTAGTACCCGTCACGGCGACAATCTTTAATTTTTTGTCCGCATACCCGTAATAGGCACGGGCAATACGGGCAACCGCACCCCTGCCGTCCTTTACGATTACGCATGGCACGGGACATCTTTCTACCCTTTCGCACACTACCGCCGCCGCACCGTTATTTACGGCTTTTTCAATATGCTCGTTCAAATCGAAGTTAGCGCCTTTATAAGCTATGAACAAATTACCTTTACTTACCGTATCCGGGTCGGTAGCCAACCCGTTTATTTCAACATCTAATTCACCCGTCACCTTTTCGCATTGTAAATCTTTTATAAGTTCACTAAGCTTCATTATAGTTTATTGCCTCCCGACGGAAGTTTTAACCCGTCACTCATACCTATTAATATTTTTGATTTTTATGATATCTTCAAAGATTTCTTTAGCAACGGGCGCCGCTACCGCACTACCGTAATACGTACCCTGCGGCTCGTCTACGATAATTAGGGCTAAATATTTAGGACTATCGGAAGGGAAGAACCCGACGAACGACGACACGTACTTGCCTGCCGCAATATGACCGTTTTCAAATTTTTGTGCCGTACCCGTCTTGCCGCCTACCTTATACCCTTCTATGTACGCCCTTTTACCGCTACCTTCAGTAACCACGCCTTCAAGCATTTCGGCAAGCAAAGCCGAAGCCTTTTCGCTTATAACCCTGTTTTTAACCGTAGGCTCATACACAGAAATCGTCTTACCGTCGCTTAAAGCCGTTTCCTTTAAAAGGTGCGGCGTATAGTAAACACCGCCGTTCACCGCCGCGGCGGCGGCACAAGCAAGCTGGAGTCCGCTTACAGCAATCGTCTGTCCAAAGCCTATTCGGGCTAAATCACAGTCTTTTACAAGCGATTGTGCAAGCAACAGCCCTGCAGCTTCACCACTAAAATCAATACCCGTCGTATTACCCAACCCGAAAGCGTGCAGATACTCGTAAAACGTATCCGTACCGAGCATAAGGGCTATATCCGTAAAGCATGGGTTACAACTGTTATTAAGCGCTTTGGAAAGCGTTTGGTTAGAATGTTTTCCGTTTGCGTGGTCCGACCAACACTTAATAGTCGTTCCGTCCACTATTCTCGTTCGACTGCCGTTAAACACGTAAGTAGGTGAAAACGCCTTAGGATTACCCTTTACGTACTCTTCTAAGTTTGCCGCCGCCGTGACAATTTTAAAAGTCGAACCGGGTTCATAAATATCGCTGACAAGGCAGTTTCTCGACTCTGCGTTTAGTCTGTCCGCGTCGTCTCTCGGAATTTCGTTGAGATTGTAGGAAGGATAGTTGACCATAGCCAAAACGTCGAAATTAGACGGGTCAAGCACTATGCAGGACACCTTTTTAGCACCCGACGAGTTATAAACGTTACGCATAGCACGCTCGGCGGAGAGCTGAATTTCCAAATCAATCGTCAGCTTTAAGTTATCGCCTGCAATCGCTTGCTTATACACAATTTGGGTATTTTCCGTCTCTACGCCTACGATATCCGTCGTGTAGGATATTTCCCCGTTTGTTCCGCAGAGAAGGTTTTCGTAGTACTTTTCAATGCCCGTAAGCCCCATACCGTCGGATGCAGTAAAGCCCAACACCTGACAGAGCAAGTCGTTATAGGAATAAGTTCTTGCGTTATCACGTGAATAATAAACGCCTGCAAGCCCTAAAGAAACGAGTTTTTCAATGCTTTCTTTTTCAACTTGCTTGGCAACGGTTACTTCCGACATATTCTTCTTATTCAACTTCTCTAAAAGCGTCTGCGGGTCTATTCCCAACACCGCGGAAAGTTCAATCGCACATTTTTCCTTAGACACGACGGCGTTTGGGCGAACGAACACCCTGTACGTCGTTTTGTTGCCGACAAGCAGCGTACCGTTCCTGTCGTAAATTACGCCGCGCGGCGCAACTATAGGAATTTCCCTGTTCCACTGGTCGGTTGCTCGCAGGGTCAATTCTTTGCCCCAAACCACCTGAACGTAGAAAAATCTTGCGATAATAATGCAAAAAATAAAGGTTATTATCAGTACTACTGACAATAACCTCTTTTGTAAAACAGTTATAGAAAAACCTTGTTCTTTAATTGTTATTTCCTCAATAAATTTTATTAGCCAACTAAGCTATATAAAGCGTCTGCCACGCTTGCGTTTACGCCTGCCGTTGCGCCCCTTAAGGTATTCAAACCTGCTTGCGCCTTATTAATCTTGTCTGCAATCTGAGAAACGCTTGACTGAATTTCGGCGTTAATGCCTGCGATATCGGAATTAAGCTGAGCGATATCGGTGTTAAGGTTTGCAATTATGGTTGCGTTGATAATGATAAGCGTAATCAAGGATACCACTACCGCAACGAGCACGATAAGCATCGTCTTTTGCTTTTTTGAAAGTGAAAAACGTTCGCTCTGCACGCTATCGGTTTCCACGTCTGCACAATCAACCGTTCTGTACTGAATGGTTGCAGCCGTAGGACGAAGGTCCTCGTTTTCTTCTTCTGCGCTTGCTTCGCTTACAATCGTAGCGTCTGCCACAAAACGCTGATTGATGGGATTATCCGCACGGAAAATAGCAGCGTCAGCACGGGCGTTTTGTACGAGATAGGGCTCTGCCTGAACGGGCTGAGCGACCTGTACGGGCTCCTGAACGGGCGTAGCACAGTTTTGATTGAATATATCCTCTATCTTGTTGTTAGGATTAATAAGCCTTGCATAATTGTCCTTAATGCGGGCGTTATGTTCGTCTTCTGCTTCGTATTCGGAACGAGTAGGCACCGCAAAGGGCACGTTATTAGTCCTATTTAATTCGGATGTACGTCTTTCTAAAACGGGTGTATCGACTGCCATTGTTGTCACTCCTTATCACATTAGCTGTCTATTCTTTCAGCTACCCTTAATTTGGCGCATTTTGAACGGGAATTTATCGCCATTTCTTTTAAGGTTGCCACGGTTGGTTTTTTTGTTATAATCTCTATTTCCTTTTTCTTTCCGCATACGCACACAGGCAAGCGCTTGTCGCATATACAGTCTGATTCTAATTGATTGAAAGCCCTTTTTACTATCCTGTCTTCCAGCGAATGGAACGTAAGTATTGCGATTCTTCCGCCTATTTTAAGCTTTCTGATAAGCCCTACCACGCAGTCGTAAAGCCCGTCGAGCTCTTCGTTTACCGCAATCCTTATCGCTTGAAAGCTCTTTCTTGCTACGGGACCGTTCTGACTGAATTTCTTTGGTATGCTGTTTTCTATTATTTCAACGAATTGTCCGCAAGTTTTAAGCGGCGTCTTTGTCCTTTCCTTTACTACGTTAGCGGCGATTTTGCCTGCAAATCGCTCTTCGCCGAACTCGTCGAGAATTTTTGCGATTTCCCTTTCGGAATACTCGTTAAGGATTATTTCCGCGGTTAAGGGTGAGCTTTTGTCCATTCTCATATCCAGCGGCGCGTCTCCGCCCAGATAGGAAAAACCCCTTTCTCTGTTATCAAGCTGATAACTTGAAACGCCGAAATCTAAAAGCACTCCGTCTACTTCGTTAACCCCTGCAAGAGAGAAAACTCTTTCGTAGTCTTTGTAGTTTGATTTATAGATTTGAAACCTTCCTTCAAACTCGCTAAGCCTTTCCGTTGCCGCCGCTATCGCGTCGTCGTCTCTGTCGGTCGCAATCAACCTACCGTTTGGGGAAGTCCTTTTTAATATTTCGTACGAGTGACCGCCGCCGCCCACCGTTCCGTCAAAATAAATCCCGTTATCTTTTAAGTTTAAGCCCTGCATACACTCTTCAAGCATAACGGGCATATGGGAAAACTTAATCATTTTTAGAAATCTTCCAACTTGGAAAGACGAGTATCAAAATCTTCTTCGTCGCTGTCTGAGAAGTATTCGTCGTAAACTTTCTTAGACCAGATTTCAATTCTGTTGATTGCACCGCAAATCATAAGCTCTTTATCATCCTTACCAAGCTGAGCGTGTCTGCGAAGTTCGGGCGGAAGTACTACTCTTCCCTGCGAATCTTCTACCGCTTGAACGAAGGACTTTGCAATCTCTCTTAAAACCTTTTGCTTACCCAAGTCGCTATATCTTATCGAAAGAAGTTTTTCGAGTTGGGATTCGGCTTCCGCCTTAGAAAGGACGGTTATACAATGGTTGGTACCGATACAGAAATAGTACTCATCACCAAGCTCCTTTTTAAGCTTGGCGGGAATTCTCATTCTGTTTTTAGCGTCCAGCTGGTGGCTGTATTCACCTGTTAGCATTGCCATAGAATTATCCCTTTCCTTGATGAGTGATTTTATGATAACATACATTT
>CAMAHZ010000051.1 GCA_945834965.1 uncultured Clostridia bacterium
TTTGCAACTGGTTAAATCAAATTTGTGTATAAACAGGCATTATTATTATGTTTGTCGCCGCAATACCCATCTCGTTGCGAAGAAGATTATAGATTGAAAGCGCAGAAGTTTTGTCAAGCTCGTCGGTATTTACAAAGACGTTTACGTTGTCGGAATCCATACCTATCGATACAACCGCTTCGGAAAAGCCTAAGGACTTAATCATCGTTTCGATAACCAACTCGTTTTCCATAATGCCTACGATTTTAAGCTTCATATCAACTGCCTGGTTGTACTTTTCGCTACCTGCTTCGTAAAGCTCTATTACGCTGTCGATTTGCAAAAGCTCTTCACTTCTTTTAGAAGTTCTCTCCGCCCTGTAAGACGAAAAATAGTTTGCCGTCTGAGTTGAGTCCGCATTAGCCGAAGTCTTGTTGGTTACAAGCAAAACGTTTAAAACCGCAGTTACTGCAAGTAACAGCACAAGCGACGACATAATGATAATCTTCTTCTTTTTAGTCATTTTATTCACTCCTTATTAATTCATAGCGTAAACAGCTATATTATTTTTTTCTATTTTTAACGCAACTTTAACTGCGTTTATAACGTCGTTTCTTACCATAAGGCTGTTTGCGCCTTCGCATACTATAACCACGCCTTCGACCCCTTCAGCCCCTTCGGTTACCATAACTTCCGCCTTGCCAACCCCTTCTATTTCCGAAAGTATCCGCATAAGCTTTGTTTCCGTCTCCGATAAAGCAGTAGAATTAATCGTCAACGTTTGCGAAGGAACGCCGAAAGATATTACGGCAATCGCCACGAGCAAAATAAGCAGCCCTGCAATGGCAATAACCTTTTTATATCTTTTAAACAAGTTAGCAACCTTCGTCATTTACAGTTATATCTATATACCCAAGCTCTTTCAAATATTCCATAATTTTTCTAATTGACTGCTCGTCCTTAAATTTTCCCGTTACGGTTACGCCGTTTTCCTTAATTTTCTCATCTTCATAGACGACCGCCACCGTACATAAACACTCTTCGCCGCAATCATTAAGTATTTTTTCGGTCAAAAGACTGCTTTGGTTTTTAGAATAGACTTCACAAATATAATCGTAATCAAAGGTGAAATTTGAAACCTGCTCTTCAATTCCGAATAAATTGATAACGGGATTTATAAGTACGCAAATACAAATTAACCTTAACACGAAGTTGATGCTCTTTTTAAGCTTTCCGTCAGGAACCAACAATCCTGCAACTACGGAAAGAAATACTACACCCAACGCAACGTACAGATATTCGGTTTTCATATGAACGCATAAGTCGAATTAATTATCAACATTATAGTAAGAAAATACATAAATGCTACAATCAATAATCCTGCAATCATAAACTCTATATCCTTTGAAAGGTCGCAAAAGAGCGAATAGCTCGTCTTTTCGCCGATAGATTGAGCGATTGCACCAGAAATTTTTAACATTAGCGAAAAGGAGATAAGACTTATAACGGGCTCAATTACCGAACCTATTAGTAGAACGATACCCGTCATTCCCACGCTGCTTTTTACAACCGCACCCGACAGCACGACCATATCTACGCCGGATGATAGAAAATTTCCGACGATAGGCACGGAATTGCCGACAAGGTATTTGGTAACTTTAAAAAATATGCCGTTGAAAAGCGAAGTCGAAGTACTCTGCACAGTGATAAAAAGCCCGAATACCGCTACCGTAATACCGATTATCCACTTCATTACCGACTTTAAAAGCACGCAGATACCCGAAAATGAGATTTCAGGATTTATCTTCGATATAAAGTTGAGTATCATTACGGCGAGCGTTATAGGAATAATAACGCCGTTTACGAGATATATTGCCCCCTGCCCTAAAAAGGTTGCGCACGGAGTATATATTGCTCCGCTGCCGCTACCGCCAGTTAATACTGTAAGCGTTATCAAAATGGGCGTTACAATATCAATTTGTCGGCTTATAGAATTTATGCACCCAACGGTAGAAGAAATTATGCCGACCAGCATTGAAGTTAATATAAGCAAAATTATACAGGTTGCAGCAAGGCGAATAACCGTAGCCGTACTTTTGCTTATAATACCGCCTTCGGCGTCCGTAGTTATTGCGCATAATATCGTCACCGCAACTACCTGTGCAAAAACGGGCAAAAGATTGCCTATTCCGTCGAACAGCGAACTAAACAACTTTTTTAAATAGTCGGTATAGTTTACGCCTAAATCGCCGTTTAGTAAAAACTCTATAAGCCCCTTTGCGGACTTTGAAAAACTGTAAACGTAGTCGTTTCCGTAAGTATCAAGGTAGTTTTGCAGAGCGTTTAAGTCTAAGCCGCCTATAATGCTATCGATATTCTCTGTCAACTCTTTTTCGCCTTCAGCCGCAAAAGCGATAATACCGCCGCTTAAAAGTACAGGCAAAAACAAAACGACTATAAGTGCTACTATTTTAATTAAGTAAGCTTTATTAACTTTAATATTACGTCGAAAAGTGCGTTTAAAACGGGTATCGACATAACAAATATTATAATTTTTCCGCATAACAACAGCTTGTCCGCAAGCGACCCAAACCCTAAGTCCTTGACCGAGCTTGACGTCAATTCAATTAAGTAACCAACGCCGACAACCTTTACAATTAGTTTTATAACCGATTTATCTATATTCGTCTGCTGTGAAAAATTTTTAATAAATTCAACGCTTTCTGCAAAGTAATCAAATCCGCACAATACCAAAAGTATTCCGCCTGCGCATAAAATTAATGGGACAAGGTCTGATTTTTGCGATTTTAAAATTAAAGCGCAAACTGCGGTGATTAATGCAATTGAGCAAAGCTTAAAGATAATCATTTAGAAAAAATCAAACAGCTGTTTAATCTGCGAAAAGAAGTCGGATATCATAGATATTACTACGCTTAAGCCGATAATAAGCCCTATAAGACTGACCACCATCGCCATATCGTCCCTGTCCGACTTTTTTAAAATTTGACAAATAATCGTTACGATTATGCCTATTGCCGCAAGTTTAAAGATAATTGAAATATCCATTTATGCTAATAAAACGGCAATTAAAATTCCGCAGGCAATGCAGAGTTTTAAATACAACGAGCCGTATTTTTTATAATTATTCTCGCTTTCACTTCTATATTTTGAAAGCGTTTCTTTCATTTCGGTAAGGTAGCCTATCTGCGAGAGAGCGTCGGTCGTGCCTATACCTTCAAGATACTTTTTAATAAACTCACCCTGCTCACCGCTTAATACTTCTTCGCCGCCTAACGCCCTTTTAACGCTTTCATAGCCTTTTGCAACTTCTTCAAATCTCTTTCTCTCGTACTTGATATTTAGTATTAGATTTTCGTTAAAATCGTAAAATTCGCATATTGTTTTATACTTTTTCTTTTTATCGGCTGACAACGCCACACCCAACAGAGCCGACAGTATTACAATCGCAAATAAAATTAAAATCTTTATCATAGATATTTGCCTTTGCCGCTATTCCTGTCAGCTTAACGAAGTATTCGGCTTTTGTATCAAGGAGCGTAGATTTGTCGCAAATATGAGACGTCGCAATTACCTTTAAACCGCACAAATTAATAAATTCAAACGCTGAATAGTCTTCCTTTCCGTAGATTTCGTCGGTTACGACAACCTGCGGCGAAAGTGTCCTTACCGCATTCTCAAACACAAACTTCTTATTTGCACCCCTAACAAAATCGCAATGCGCGCCCAGATTAAAAGTAGCAACACCGTCGCATACGCCGCAAAGCTCGTTCCTTTCGTCGGCGATAAGCACCTTTAAATTCAGCCGTGTTGAAATAAGCCTTGCTAAATCACGCAAAATCGTCGTCTTTCCGTACCCCGGCGGCGAAAAAATCAAGGTGCTTTTAACGCCGCCGTTTGTCACGGTTTTAAAAATTTCTTCAGCGCAGCCCGTTATCTCGTGCGGGATACGAATGTTTAAAGACGTAACGTCTCTTATCGATATAACGCTACCGTTCTGCGTTACGTACTCAGCCCCGATACCTATTCTTATACCGCCGTCAACTGTAATAAAGCCATATCTAAGCTGTTCTGCGTACGAGTAGACGCTGTTACCCATAGCTCTTTCAAGCACTTTTTCCGCACTTGAACACACTAATGCACCATTCTCGCCGTCGCTTACGCCGTTTGATTTAAGATATTTATATTCGCCCCTATAGTGAATAATTACAGGTTGTCCGCTTTTAAGCCTGATTTCGGTCAAGTTGTTGGCGTTTAAATTGCCTATGGCGATTTGAATATCAACGGGAAGAAAAGCTAAATTCACAGTATATTGTATTTTCGTTCGTAAAAAAAATAACCACCGAGCGGTGGTTATTTAAAAGTTGTATTTTGTTGTGATTACTTCACGTAGCTGCCAAGCAACTGCATATTGTCGGATACAAAGCTCTGTAATTCTTCGGGGCTGAGCTTTTTATAGGACAAAAGCGCAAGCGAATAGATATACTTTGCAACGAACTTCTGCTTATCGTCAGGCAAATCCTTGATTGTGGAAACTATGGGGTTTGCGGTGTTAATCATAAGCGTAAGCGCCATCTTATCGTCGGTCATTCCGTAGAATTGACCCATTTCCGAATACCTTCTCATATACTCGTCAACGTTGATTACGGCAGGTATTTCGGAATTTTTAAGTGACTGACACTTAACGGTAATATGCTCGTCGTCGATTGCATTTTTAAAGATTTCGCAAAGAACGCTGTCTTCCGCAGCGTCGTCGCCCTTCAAAGCGCCTGCAACGTCTGCGTCTATTCTCATAAACTTGACCAAACCGGGCACTTTATATTCGATAAAACTTATAAAATGGGGGTCGATAAAGGTATCGCAACAAATGGCGTTTAGCCCTGCGTCCTTAAACAATTTAATATACTGTGCCTGCTGTTTTTCGTCGGAAACGTAATATACGGTAGTGGGCTCTTTTGCCTTTTCTTCCTTCTTCTCGCCTTCTTCCTTACCTTCTTTTTCTTCAGTTTGGGGCAAGAAATCGTTTAAGGTCTTATACTCGCCGTAGATATCCTTCCAAATTAAAATATCTTTAACCTTATCGTAGAAGTCGTTTTCCTTTATGCAGCCGTATTTGATAAAGTTAGCAAGGTCGCCCCAGCACTCTTCAAACTTCTTCCTGTCGTTTTTAAATAACTGATTGAGCTTGTCCGATACCTTTTTAACGATATACTTAGTAATCCTTTGAACCTGCCTGTCGTTCTGCAAGAAACTTCTTGAAACGTTCAAGGGAATATCGGGGCAGTCGATTACGCCGTTTAACAGCATTAAGAACTCGGGGATAACTTCCTTAATGTTATCGGCGATAAACACCTGATTGCAGTAGAGCTTTACCTTACCACGCTCTAACTCAACCTTATTTTTAACCTTAGGGAAGTACAAAATACCCTTTAATTTAAAGGGATAATCCATATCGAGATGCACCCAGAAAATAGGGGGCTCGTAGTCCATAAAGGTTTCGGTATAGAAGTTTTTATACTCTTCTTCCGTGCAATCCTTTTCAGCTTTTAAGTACAAAGGCGAAACGTTGTTTAAAGGCGTATCCTTCCCGTCGCCCTTATAATCAAAATAGATATTATACGGCATAAACGAGCAGTACTTCTTAACGAGCGACTTAATCTTGTCGGCTGATAAGAATTCTTTTTCTTCGTCGCTTACGTGCATTATAATCTTAGTGCCGCGCGTTGACTTGTCGCACTCGTCAATCGTATAGGTAGAATTACCGTCGGACGACCATTTAACCGCAGGCTCTCCGTCCTTGTAGGACTTTGTTTCGATATCGACGAGATTTGAAACCATATACGACGAATAGAAACCTAAGCCAAAGTGACCGATTATGCCGTCGCCGCCAGCCTTTTCGTACTTTGCAAGGAAGTCGTTCGCACCTGAAAATGCAATTTGCGTAATGTACTTTTCAACTTCTTCTGCGGTCATACCTATACCGTTGTCTTCTACGGTCAAGGTTTTTGCATCTTTATCAATCGAAATTTTTACGTTGTATTCTTCGCCTGCAACTTCGGTTGCTTCACCCATGGTGACAAGTTTTTTAAACTTGGTTATTGCGTCCACGCCGTTTGCAACTATTTCCCTTAAAAAGATGTCCTTATCGGAATAAAGCCACTTTTTAATGATAGGCATCATATTTTCGCTTGAAATTTGTATATTTCCCTGTTTCAATTTAGATTTACCTCCACTTTCTAACGATTTTAATATAAACAAAAAAAGCGTGACTAAAACACTTTTGGCGATAAACTGACAATATTTCACGTAAAAAATTTAATAATGCAAAAAATGTAAAAAGATGCGCCCCTTTGCGTAAAGGGGCGCTTAATCTGCATTTTATTTTAAGAAATTACTTATTGTTCTTTTCTGCGTTAGCAAGAATGTCGCCAAGGCTCGTGCCTACGGATACGCTGCTATCGCTCCAGCCGGAAAGCTCTTCATCGTCTCTCTTAGCGGCTCTGGGAGCACGCTTGCGGCCTTCTTCACCTTCAGCCTTTTCTTCTCTGGGCTTTCTTTCAGGTTCTGCAAGCAAAGCCTTGATGGAAAGGTTGAGCTTCTTTGCTTCTGCGTCGAAGTGGATAATCTTTGCATCAACTTCGTCGCCGACGTTTAATACGGTTGCAGGGGTTTCGATTCTCTCATGGCTAATCTGGGAAACGTGAACTAAACCGTCAATGCCCTTTTCAACTTCTACGAATGCACCGAAAGGAACGATTCTTACTACCTTGCCGTGGATTACGTCGCCTTCGTGGTACTTATCAACTGCTAAATCCCAAGGCTGAGGCTGAAGCTGCTTATAACCGATGGAAACCTTCTTACCTTCTCTGTCAATCTTCAAAATCTTGAACTGATACATTTTGCCGATTTCAAGAACGTCGGTAACTGCTTTGCAACCCGTCCAGCTAAGGTCGGAGATGTGAGCAAGGCAATCAAAACCGCCAACGGAAACGAATGCACCGAATGCGGTAACTCTTTCGACCTTACCTTCAACTATATCGCCTTCAGAGATAGCGTCGAAGAATTCGTTTTCTCTTGCTTCCTTAGCAGCTTCTCTTGCTTCCTTCTCTTCCTGAAGAATTACGCGCTGAGACGCGATAATTTCCTTCTTTCTGTCCTTCTTGATTTCAATCATACGAAGCCTTAAGTTCTTGCCTACGTACTTTGAAAGGTCCTGAACATAACCCGTGCGGATTTCCTTTGCGGGAACGAATACTGAATAAGTACCGATTTTTGCGGTTAAGCCACCCTTATTGAAACCGGTGCACTCAACCTGAAAATCTTTGCCGCTTTCGATTTCTGCAACTAATGCGTCTTCTTCAGCGCGCTGTTTAATCAATTTTTCGGAAAGCTTTAAAGAAGGCTTAAGTTCAACCACCATTAAATCGATTTGTTCACCGATTTTAGATGCATAAACTTCCTGACTATACGATTCGCAATCAAGCTCGTCCTTGGATAAAAGGATTTCCTTCTTTGAGAAGGGCAATAAAATCTGAAGACCTTCGTCGGTAACTTCTGAAATCGTTGCGGTAACGATTTGCCCCCTAACGAACTTGGATTCGTTGTCAATCTTTGCAACCACGTCTGCCATTGCGTTGGTTACGTTTACTTCTGTGCTTTTTTCTTCCATCTTTAAGAGAACCTCCCGGGTTTGCTCGTCCGGGGTTGATGCCCCCGAGACAATACCTACTTTGTTAAAATTTTTATTTTTTATATCATCATAACAGAACGACTCGGCGTCTGCCAAACGAATAACTGTTTTACAGTTTTTAGCGCAAATGTCGTAAAGCTTGTTGGTGTTACTGCTTTTAAGACCGCCTATTACTATCATTGCGTCGCATTGAGAAGAAAGTTCTTCCGCCTCTTTTTGACGACCTATAGTAGTATAGCAAATTGTTTTAAAAACGGCAACTGATTTTTCACACAGTTTACTAATAATTTTTATAATTTTATCAAATTTAACTACTGAATAAGT
>CAMAHZ010000052.1 GCA_945834965.1 uncultured Clostridia bacterium
ACATTTGCCCCGTTAGTTGCGCCTTGGTTAATTTTAATCAATAGATTTATTTTGTAATTGAACGGGCAAGGCGTTCTTTTTTTTACATTTAAGGCGTTATATTTGAAGGTGTGGCGCAACTAAAAGGGGCATTTCTAATTATTTTTAAATTTTTTTTAAAAAACTCTTGACATTGGTGGTGGTGTGTGATATCCTTTTAAGCAAGGAAGGCAATTATTCGTAAAACACAGGTTTTACGAATAATTGCCTTAAAAAAGACGGAATCTATTGGATTTGCTGCGATTGTGATTTAAAACTGAATATTCTCACAAAAATTTTCATTCGTTCTAAATAAGTTTTACGAAAAATTAAAAAATGCGGCTAAACGCCGCATTTTTAATTAGCATTAATTATTATATTATGTCTGACATAAATTAAAATTTTACTGCATTTTTTGCTGTTTTACTTTGTGGTCGATTATATGGCGTTTTGCAAGTTCGTCGATAATTTCGTTCGTGGTGATTCCCATATTAACCATTAAAACCATTACGTGATACATTAAATCTGCAATCTCGTAAATCGTCTCGGCTTTCTCGCCGCCCTTGCCGGCAACGATAACTTCGGTAGATTCTTCGCCGACCTTTTTCAAAATCTTGTCAATTCCCTGCTCAAACAAATACGTCGTATACGAGCCTTCAGGGCGCTTTTCATTGCGCTCTTTAAGTAAATTATAAAGTCCTTCAACTGAAAACTGCTTGAGAGTATCACTTTGATAGACGTAATTATTAAAGCAAGAATTAGTTCCTAAATGACATGCAGGTCCGTCTTTTACTACTTCAACGGTCAACGCGTCTAAATCGCAGTCTGCAATAATTGAAACGATATGCTGATAGTTTCCGCTCGTTTCACCCTTACGCCACAGACACTTTCTGCTACGCGAATAAAAGCATGTTTTACCTTCTTCCATACTAATTTTAAGGCTCTCGGCGTTCATATATGCAACCGTAAGCACTTCTTTAGTGTAAAAATCGGTTACAACTGCAGGAATTAACCCTTTTTCGTCAAATTTTAAATCTTTAATTTCAATCATACTCTAACCTCTATACCGCTCTCTTTAAGCTTATTTTTTAATGTTTTTATGCTAAATTCGTTAAAATGAAATACGGACGCACCAAGACCTGCATCAACGTTTGTCGTTTTAAACAGGTCGATAAAGTGTTGAATCGACCCGGCACCACCGCTTGCAATAACGGGAATATTGACGTTTGCGCATATGGCGTTTAATAGGTTTATATCGAATCCTTTTTTAACTCCGTCGGTATCGATACTGTTTACTACGATTTCGCCTGCGCCGTTATCTTCGCCGAATTTAGCCCACTCGATAGCGTCAATATCCGTTTCAATTCTTCCGCCTTTTGAAAACACTTTATATTTACCGTCTATCAAGCTTACGTCCATCGATAGAACGACGCATTGATTACCATATTTTTTTGCCGCGTTTGAAATAATCGACGGGTCGGCAATCGCACCGCTGTTTACGCTAACCTTATCCGCACCACTGTTTAAAACGCGTTCAAAGTCGTCTAAGGTATTTATACCGCCGCCGACCGTAAGCGGAATAAAAACGTTAGATGCCGCTTCTTTTAAAACGTCGCAGAAGATTTTTCTTCCTTCCGCACTTGCAGTAATATCATAAAAAACAAGTTCGTCTGCGCCGCACTCAGAATAAAACTGAGCAAGCTTTACCGGGTCGTCAACGTCGGCAAGATTAGTAAATTTAGTTCCCTTTACAACCCTACCGTTCCTTACGTCCAGGCAAGGTATTATTCTTTTTGCCAACATAATTATTCTCCCGAAATGCTAATCGCTTGACTTAAATCGATTGCGCCTTCATAAAGCGATTTACCCAAAATTGCCGCATAAACGCCCATTTCTTTCAAAATTTGTATTTCTTTTAGGCTTGATATACCGCCAGACGCAGTAATTTGGGGGTACTTCGCCTGACATAACACCCTATAAACTTCCAAATTTGTGCCGTTCATCATACCGTCTTTACTGATATCGGTATAGATTACGTTCGTCACGCCGCTTAATTTTAATCTTTCGCAAAACTCAAGCGAATTGATTTCCGTCTTATCGAGCCAACCGTTAATCGCAACCTTCTCGTTATAGGCGTCTACGCCTACTGCTATACGATTATCAAACTTTTCAATAGCCTTTTCAACAAACGGATAGTCTTTTACGGCTACGGTACCTAAAATTACACGCTTAACACCGCAGTCTATATATTTTTCAATCTGTTCTAAGGTTCTTATGCCGCCGCCTACTTCAACGAACATATTGCATTTGGATACGATTTTTTCAATCGTTTTCGCGTTGTCGGCGTTGCCGCTCTTTGCCCCGTCTAAATCGACTACGTGCAAATATTTTGCGCCTTTTTCCGCAAACTCCGTAGCGGCTTCTAACGGCGTTACGGCGTACTTTTTAACTTGATTGTAGTCGCCTTCTTTCAATCGTACTACTTCGCCCTTAATTATATCTATTGCAGGAAATATTTTCATAATTTAACCGTTATATAACTCGAATTGCTTTAAGATATTCAAGCCGACTTCCCCACTCTTTTCGGGGTGAAATTGCATACCGAATACGTTGTTCTTTCTGACCGCCGCAGTAACTTCTATTCCGTAGTCGCACGTTGCAGAAAGCCCTTCGTTGCATTTTGCAAAGAAAGAATGGACGAAATAAACGTACTGCCCTTCCGCCGTTCCGTTAAATAACGGATTATCGTCGTAAAATTTTAGCGAATTCCAACCCATATGTGGAATTTTAAGCCCGTTAACGTAATCTTTAAGCGGCAAAACTTCGCCCGAAATTAATCCAAGCCCTTTATGCTCACCGTACTCAAAACTTTTATCAAACAAAAGTTGCATACCAAGGCAGATTCCAAGCAACGGCTTGCCATCGTTGCACTGCTCAATAATTAGTTTATCGAGCCCGTCTTTTTTTAATTTTTCAGCCGCGTCGCCAAAAGCGCCAACGCCGGGCAAAATCAGTTTATCGGCTTTTTTAATTATTTCTTTGTCGTTGGTTACTACGCTGTCCGCGCCTATTTTCTTTAATGAATGGGTTAAAGAAAACAAATTGCCGACTCCGTAATCTATAACAGCAATCATTAAAGCACCCCTTTGCTGGAAGGAACGGTGTTTCCCGTAATCTGCACTGCAGCTTTTAGCGCCCTTGCAAACGCCTTGAACGCACATTCAATTATGTGGTGAGTATTCTTACCGTAAAGCTGTACAACGTGTAAAGTCACCCTTGCTTCCCTTACGAAAGCAATAAAAAATTCTTCAATTAGTTCGGTATCGAAAAGCCCTACGGATTTTTGTTTAAGTTCGTCGCTGTCGTCCAAAACCTTGGCGCTTTCTATCTTTAAATCGTAGTTTAACGTCCCCCTGCCGCTTATATCAACGGCGCAGAGAACTAAACTTTCGTCCATAGGAATTGTAACGTCGGCATAGCGATTGATACCTTTTTTATCGCCTATCGCCTGCAAAAAAGCCTGACCGAGCGCAATACCGACGTCTTCCACGGTGTGATGAAAATCAACTTCAACGTCGCCCTTGCAAAATGCCTGCAGACCAAAACCGCTGTGTGCGGCAAACAAT
The DNA here is from genome assembly GCA_945834965.1 of uncultured Clostridia bacterium. Taxonomy (GTDB): domain Bacteria; phylum Bacillota; class Clostridia; order Christensenellales; family Borkfalkiaceae; genus Coproplasma. The sequence goes on from CAMAHZ010000052.1 coordinate 3,645, forward strand.
TCAAGCATATGGTTTAAAAAACCGCAACCCGTATCAATCTTGTAGCCGCTCTCGTCTAAATTAAGCTGTAATGAAATGTCGGTTTCTCTAGTTTTTCTTTCAACTTTCGCCGTTCTCATTCTATTTAGCCCCTAAAATAAGTTTAATTTTTTCAATAAGCGTCTGCATTTCTAAATCCGTGCCAACGGTAATTCTCACGTAGTCGGAAATTTTAGCCGACGAGAAATACCTGACTAAAACACCGTTATCCTTTAATTTAATGTATAACTCTTCTCCGCTAATCTTTTCGCTTTTTGCAAGCACGAAATTTGCTGAAGAAGGTAAAACACTAAACCCAAGCTTTTTGAGCTCTTGAGTGAGTTTTTCTCTTGAGATTTTTACGCATTTGACCGAATTTTCAAAGTATTCCCTATCATTCATTGCGGCAATCGCCAAGGCGGAAGAAACGCTGTTGACGTTGTACGGGTGGAATGAATTTTTTACCTTTTTAAGGTCTTCTATTATTTGGCTGTCGGCAATTGCAAAGCCTACCCTTGCCCCGGCAAGCGAACGCGATTTGGAAAAGGTGTTGATAACGAGTAAATTTTTATATTTACCGATTAAATCTATTGCGTTTCCTTCGCCAAAATCAACGTAAGCCTGGTCGATTATCACGACGTTATCGGGATTATTTTTTATTATATCTTCTATGTCGTCAATCGAAAGAGCAATGCCGGTCTGGGCGTTGGGGTTTGCAATAACCACCGTCTTATTTGCGTTAAAGTAATCGCTTGGTGTAATAGTAAAGTCGTCGTTGAGTGCAATCTTTTGGGCGTTACTTTCAAAAAGATTTGCCAATACTTCATAAAAGCCGTAGGTTACGTCGGGATAACAAACGTTTTTACCGTAGGCAATAAACGCAAACGCAAGCGCTTCGTCCGAACCGTTGGTAACTAAAACGTTTTCGCTCTTAAGCCCGTAAAAGTCTGCAATTGCCTTGTGCAAGTCCTTGCTTTCGGGGTCGGAATATCTATTCAAGCCGCCAAGTAATTGCTTAGTTACTCTCTCCACCGCCCTATCCGACGTGTAAAATGGGTTCTCGTTGGTGTTGAGCTTGATATACTTTTTATCCTTAAGCTGTTCACCGGGAACGTAAGGCTCGATTACATTAAGTTTTTCGCTGCAAAACCTGCTCATTATTTACTCCTTACCACAACGCTCTGTGCGTGAGCCGTCAATCCTTCCGAGTTTGCAAATGAAATAATGTCGGAAGAAGCTTGCTTAAGCGCTTTATCAGTATAGTAAACGTACTGCGTGGTTTTAACGAAGTCGTCTACGCTTAAAGGCGACGCAAACTTTGCAGAACCGCTCGTGGGCAACGTGTGGTTAGCGCCTGCGTAATAATCGCCGACAGCTTCGGGCGTGTTATAGCCCAAGAAAACCGAACCTGCGTTTTTTACCTTATCCAACAAGTCAAAGGGATTTTTAACTGCGAGTTCCAAGTGTTCGGGGGCGTATTCGTTTGCGAGTTCGACAGCGCCGTCAAGGTCGTCCGTTACGATTATTTTGCAGTTATTCTCCAACGATTTTTTCGCAATATCCCTTCTTTCAAGCTTTTCAACCTGAATTAAAAGCTCGTCGATTACGTTATTTGCTTGCTCAACGCTGTCCGTAATTAAAAGTGCGGAAGCAACCGCATCGTGTTCAGCTTGCGATAGCATGTCGGCAGCAATATATTCGGGCTTAGCGTTGCTGTCTGCAAGCACCAAAATTTCGCTGGGTCCTGCCACCATATCTATTCCGCACGCCACGCCTGAAACAAGCTTTTTTGCTGTCGCAACGAATACGTTGCCGGGGCCCGTAATTTTATCTACTTTAGGTACGCTCTCCGTGCCGTACGCCATTGCGGCAATAGCTTGAGCTCCGCCCATCTTAAATATCTTATCAACGCCGCAAAGTTTTGCTGCAACGAGCACTTCTGCCTTTACCTTGCCGTCCGCCTTGACGGGGGTCGCCATAATAACTTCTTTAACTCCTGCAATTTTAGCAGGCATGGCGTTCATTAATACGGTCGAAGGATAAGCCGCCGTGCCGCCGGGAACGTAGACTCCTGCACGGGCAACTGGAATGACCTTTTGACCTATAATTCTATCGCCTAAATCAAGCTCAAAACCGCTTTTAACCTGCTTTTTGTGGAATTCTGTAATATTTTTAATAGAAGATTTAAGCGTTTGAATAAAGGTCTCAGGCAGAGCCTTAAAAGCTTCTTCATATTCTTCTTCGGTTACTTCTAAGCTTTCGCCTGTATATCCGTCAAATTTAGCAGAATACGCCTTTAACGCCTTATCGCCGTTTGCCTTTATATCGGCAATAACGTCCTTAACTATATTTTCAACGTTAGAAGTTAACTCTTCTCTTTTACCAAATAACTCTTCAGCGGTCTGACCGTTATATTTTATAATATCAAGCATTTTCTTCTATTGCCCTTTTAATGTTTTCAGTAAGCGCCTTAACTTCTGCATTTTTGAACTTGCAGGAAGTTTTATTTGCAATAAGCCTTGCGCTGATATCAAAAATTTTCTTGAATACCTTTAAATCGTTTTCCTTTAAGGTAGTACCCGTTTCAACGATATCGACAATAACGTCGGATATGCCGAGTACGGGCGCAAGCTCGATTGAGCCGTTAAGCTTAATAAGCTCTATATGCCTACCGTCGGAGATGAAATATTTTTCTGCAACGTTAACGAATTTAGTGGCAACCCTTAGCGGCATTGCCGTATCGTCTACCCAGTCGTTTTTTGCCGCAACGCACATAGCGCATTTGCCGATATTAAGGTCGGCAAGCTCGTATACGTCGGGCTGATACTCGTCTAAAATATCCTTGCCGATAACGCCGATATCCGCCGCGCCGAGCTGAACGTAGACTCCGACGTCAGAAGGCTTTACCCAAAAGTAACAAACCTTGCCAGCGCTGTCTTTAAATATAAGCTTGCGTGAGTCGCTTGAGTAATCTTCGCAGGCATAGCCCATTTTTGCAAGCAACGAATAAACTTTTTCGCCTAATCTTCCCTTAGGCAAGGCTATGTTAATCATTTTTACTCTCTCCGTCTGCAAGGTTTATAAGATTTTTATACCTGACCGCACCGTCGTCACGGTTGGAAATTCGAACCGAATAACCTGCCTTAATTTTTTCGTTAGCCGCCTTTAGTGCGCTGTCTTCGCAAAAATTATCATAGATAATAAGATAGTCTACTTCTTCTCTCTCTTTAGAAAAATATCTGTCGAGCTCGCCTAAGTATAGCGCAAAACCGATTGCACCGCCAACTTTTCCAAGTTTTTTAATAAGCTTATCGTACCTTCCGCCCGATAAAACGCGGTGGAAAATTCCGTTAACGTAGCCGTTAAAGACCTCGCCGTTATAGTAATCTGCGTTGTTGGTAACGGAAAAATCAACCTTAATCTTATCGCCGTAACCAAAGCTTTCAAGCCTTGCGCAGAGCGTTGAAAGCGAGTTTAGCGCCGCCTTCATCTGCTCGTTTAAAACTGCGCCTTCAGCCTTTTTTAATGCGACTTTAGGCTCGCCTTCTGCTTCTAACGCTATTTCAAACGCCTTAACCAACTTATCTGAGTATCCGTATTTTTGCGCAAGCTTTTTAAAGTCGTGCAAATTCTTGCTCTTTAAGCACTCTTTGACTTCCTTATTGCCTTCTTTAAATTCGCCCAGCAGCCCTTCGGTAAAGTCCATATGCGAAACGTCTAAAACGTAATCGTCACTTATTGACGACAGAGTCTCACACATTAAAATCGCCGCTTCACAGACGGAAGCGCCGTCTACAGCGCCGATTATTTCAGCGCCTACCTGGCTTACTTCTTTATATTCCTTACCGCCAGTCGACTGCCTGTAGACCTTTTCGTCGTAGTAATACTTTTCAAGTTCGCCTTGTTTAAGGTCGCTATGCTTTATAAGTGATAGTGTAACGTCGGGGCGCATTGCCATAAGTCTGCCGCTTAAGTCCGAAAAGGCAATTACGTTTTTGCCTATTAAAAAGTCCTTGTTCTCCTGATAGAGCGAATACTCTTCAAAACAGCTGGGCTTATATAATTTGTAGCCGTAGCTCTTATACAGGGAAACAAGCGACTGTATAACCGATTTTTCGCTGTTATTTTTAGACATAATTATTTGCCCTCGTAATCAATAAACTTCTTATAGCCGCCGCTGCCGTGCGCAATAGCCCTTGAAATTC
>CAMAHZ010000053.1 GCA_945834965.1 uncultured Clostridia bacterium
ATCTCTTGCTCGGTGGCGTTCATTATGTTGCCCACGTTGGAAAACTTTTCCATAAGCGCAACCGACTTACGTTTGCCGATACCTTCTATTTCGTCAAGCACGCTCTTTAAAGCGTTTTTGGTGTGCACCGAACGGAAATACGTGACTGCAAAGCGGTGCGCTTCGTCCCTGATTCTTTGCACCATTCTTAGCGAATAATCGCTCTTGGGGATTTTTACGCTTTCTTCAAAAGCGAGGGTGAAAATCTCTTCGTCCTGCTTGGCGATTGAAATCAAGTCTATATCCTTAACGTTCAACTCGTCAAAGACCTGCTTGACCGAAGAGAGCTGACCCTTACCGCCGTCGATTACTATTAAATCGGGTTTTGGAAATCTCTCTTCTTCGTCGGTATTGAGTTTTGATAGACGCCTTAAAAGCACTTCCTTTAAGGACGCGAAGTCGTCTGCCCCTTCTACCGTCTTAATCTTAAATCGGCGATAGGACGTCTTATCCGCTTCCCCGTCTATAAACACGACCATAGACGCAACCTTATCCACGCCCGAGACGTTGGAAATATCGTAACACTCCATACGGCGCGGATAGCGTGATAAACCCAACTGCTGCTGCAATCTCTTGCAGGCGTTTATCGTCATATCGTCCTTGTGCTTTATTCTGTCCACCGACTTTTCCAAATAGTCGTTTACGTTCGCCTTAGCCATATCGAGCAGCTTTGCCTTTACCCCCTGCTTTGCGTAAGTTAAGGTTACGGACTTATTCAGCTTTTCTTTAAAAAAGCTTTCGATTATCTCGCTTTCGCAGAAGTTTTGAACGATAAGCTCTGAAGGCGGCTCGTGAGAAGAATAATACTGCGTTATAAACGAAGTAAGCGCTTCACCTTCGGACAGGTGCGCGTCGTCCAACGCAAAGGAAGTTCCGCCCTGCATTATGCCCTTTCGGGTTATAAGCAGATTGACCGCCGAATATAGTCCGTTCGTTGCGTATGCAATTACGTCGGCGTCTATAGGTTTGTTTATGGAAGTTATTCTCTTTGCCTCAAGCTTTGAGAGCATTGAGAGTTTGTTTTTGTAGTCTAACGCAAGCTCGAACGCTTCGTTTTCGGCGGCGGAAAGCATCTTCTCGGTTAATATTTCCTGCGCCTTTGAGTAGTTGCCGTCTAAAAACGACAGCGCAAGCTTGACCTTTTGAGCGTACTCTTCCTTGGAAATTTTATGGGCGCAAGGGGCGCAACACTTGCCTATGTGGTAGTTTAAACATTCCCTTTTGGGCTTTGCGCCTATCGCCGTGCGGCACAGGCGAACGTTGAATAAAAGCTGACAGCACTCTAAAATATCCTTATAATTTATGCCGCCCATAAACGGACCGAAATACCTGCAACCGTCCTTTTTAATCTTTCTCGTTACGTAGAAGTTGGGATACTCTTCCCTTAAATCGACCTTTATATACGGATAGGTCTTGTCGTCCTTTAAAAGTATATTGTACTTGGGCTTATACTTTTTTATAAGGTTGTTTTCAAGTGCGAGAGCGTCTATTTCCGAAGCCGTTATAATGTAGTTGAAATCGGCAATATTTTCCACCATCTTTAAAACCTTTTCAGGCTTTGGCGACGAGTGAAAATATTGGCGGACTCGGTTTTTAAGCACCCTTGCTTTGCCAACGTAAATAACGTTGCCAAACTTGTCCAGCATTATATAGACGCCCGGATTTTCGGGCAGAAGTTTTAACTTTTCCTTAACTACGTCCATAATAACTCATTATTTAGTATAGCATACTTAAGCGGCTTTTGCAATATAGAAAGGCGTAAAAAAATCCCCTTTCGCATTTTTGCAAAAGGGAATTTTACGGTTTTAATTTTTAAAATAAAGTCGGAAACATAATAATGCCCGCAACGGCGAGACCAAAGAATAAGACAACGGCAAAAAACTCTAACCCCAAAAAGACGGAAGAGAGAATTATACCCGTCTTGGAAAGGCTAATATTCTTTTCGCTGCCTATGCGCTTTGCTTCGTTATACGCAATAATACTTAAAATCAGCCCCACAAACGAAGCCACGAACGCAAATATAAAACCTAAAATAGTAAGGGGCGAATAGCTTTCGGGATTTGAATAGCCGTTTGTTCTATTGTAGTTATCGTTTTGGCAGTACTCGCTATCAAAAGTACGACCGCCGTTTGCGTTGTTATTGTACGTATTGTTCTGCCTTTCCGCCTGAGCGTCGTTTTGTACGTTTCTTCCGCACGAAGGGCAGAAAACTGCGCCTGCCGGCAATTCGCTTCCGCATCCTTTACAATATCTCATTTGCTCTCACCTGTTTCAGATTTTTTAATTAATATGCACGGGCAAAGTAAACGGTGTGTTTAGCCTTCTTGCCGCATACTGCGCAGAATTCGTCGATAAGCTCTTCACACATAACCCTTGCCGTAGCGTTGGTTTCCGCCTTGATTTTGTCTTCGCATTCTCTGCAGCCGCACCAGCCTGCCTTGACGAAGTTGCCGCCTTCTACGCCTGCTAAAATGCCTGCCATATCCTTTGCACGGACGATTTTTTCGTCGCGCCTGCACCTTGCCGCTTCAAGCATATCGACCTGAATTATTTCAAGAAGCTTTGCAACGGTATCTTCAATGCCGTCTAATGCGCACTCGTTCTTTTCACATGTATCGCGGCGGAAGAGCATAGCCTTTCCTGCTTCGATATCCCTAGGTCCGATTTCCACTCTTACGGGTACGCCCTTCATCTCCCACTCGTTGAACTTCCAACCGGGGGAATTGTCGGTATCGTCTAAAACGACCCTTACGCCCGCCTTTTCTAAGAGCGACTTAACTTCCGCACACTTTTCCAAAACGCCTGCCTTTTTAGCGGCAATCGGCACGATAACTGCCTGATAAGGCGCAACCTTGGGGGGAAGAACCAAGCCCCTTGCGTCGCCGTGCGCCATAATGACTGCGCCTATCATACGGGTTGAAGTACCCCAACTCGTGGTATACGCGTATTTCTGCACGCCGTCCTTATCCAAAAACTTAATATCGAAAGCCTTTGCAAAATTTTGACCGAGATAGTGCGAAGTACCCGACTGCAAGGACTTGCCGTCCTTCATCATAGCTTCCATACCGTAGGTTGCAACCGCGCCTGCAAACTTTTCCTTTTCGGTCTTTTTGCCGCAGATTACGGGAATTGCCAAGACGTTTTCTGCAAATTCCTTGTAGACTTCGAGCATTTTAATCGTCTCTTCCATAGCTTCTTCTTCGCTTGCGTGGCAGGTGTGACCTTCCTGCCATAAGAACTCGGAAGTGCGCAAGAAAGGACGGGTGGTCTTTTCCCAACGCATAACGTTTGCCCATTGATTGATTAAGATGGGCAAATCCCTATACGACTGCAACCACTTTGAATACATATTGCCGATAATCGTCTCGCTTGTAGGGCGAATTGCCAAAGGCTCGGCAAGCTCTTCACCGCCTGCGTGGGTTACGACTGCAACTTCGGGCGCAAACCCTTCCACGTGCTCGGCTTCTTTTGTGAAAAAGCTCATGGGAATAAGCAGGGGGAAGTAAGCGTTCTGCACGCCCGTAGCTTTAAAGCGAGCGTCCATTTCGTGCTGAATATTCTCCCATATAGCGTAGCCGTAAGGGCGAATGACCATAGTGCCCTTTACGGGTCCGTAGTCGACGAGCTGAGTCTTTTTGCAGACGTCGGTGTACCACTGGGGGAAGTCCGTTTCGATATCCGCAATATTTTCTACAAATGATTCCTTTGCCATAATTTCTCTTTTTAACAATCCTTTCGAATATATTTATGAAATTATATCACAACGCCTATAAAAAATAAAGTGTTTGAACGCAAAGTAACGAAAATTTTGTATATCTATTTTAGGCGATTTTTACACCCTAAACAGTTGAAATATAGTTGAGTTTATTGTATAATGTAGGTATTATGGAAAGAAAATCGTATATGCACCTTAAAAGCGGTAGCGACGTACGCGGCGTTGCCGTTACAACCGAACGAGACGAAGTTACCTTAACGCGCGAAGCGTTGGGCGATATCACCAGGGCTTTTTTGAAATGGCTGTCCTTAAAGAGCGGCAAAAAGACGCCCAAAATTGCAGTCGGATACGATTGCAGAATTTCTAACGAAGTCATATTTGCCATCGTTAAAGAGACGGTTTTATCCTGCGGGTGCGACGTTATAGGGTGCGGACTCAGCTCTACCCCTTCTATGTTTATGCTGTTAAAGGACGAAGGCTGGGCTTGCGACGCATCGATAATGATAACCGCTTCCCACCTACCCTTCAACATGAACGGGCTTAAATTCTTTACCCCCGACGGCGGTTTATCGGGAAGCGAGATTAGCACTATTCTTTCCTATGCGGAAGAAGGTTTAAGCCTGCCACAGGGCGAAGGAAAGTTTGAAAGAAAGCCCTATATGAAAAAATACTGCGAAAACCTCGTTGAAACGGTACGCTCGGCTACGGGAACGGATATGCCCTTATACGGCAGAATTATCGTAGTTGACGCAGGCAACGGCGTTGGCGGCTTTTTTGCAAGCAAGGTGTTAAAGCCCTTGGGCGCAATCACTTCCGGCAGTATTAACCTTTGCCCCGACGGCAGATTCCCCGCCCATATCCCCAACCCTGAGCTACCCGAAGCAATGGAAGCGCTTAAGCGTGCCGTACTCTTTTCCAAAGCACAGCTGGGTATTTCCTTCGACACCGACGTAGACAGGGCGGCAATCGTAGACGGCGACGGCAACCCCGTAAACAGGGATAAGCTTATCGCACTCGTTGCGGCAACCATTTTGCAGGAAAGACCTGCAACTATCGTAACCGACAGCGTTACCTGCGACGGTTTAACCAAATTCATCAACAACCGCGGCGGCAGACACGTACGCTTTAAGCGCGGTTATAAAAACGTTATCGACGAAGCTATCCGCCGCAACGAAAACGGCGACTACTGCCCCCTTGCTATGGAGACGAGCGGACACGCGGCGTTTAAAGACAATTATTTCTTAGACGACGGCGCGTACCTTATCTGCAAGCTGTTGGTAACCTTCTATATGCAGGCACAGAAAAGAGAAAAGCTGTGCGATTTGATTGATAAACTTGAGTTGCCCGTCGAGCAGGACGAAGTGCGCTTGAAATTTACCGCGGACTGCCGCAATTTCAAGGAAGAAGGCGATAGAATTATCCGCGAGCTTAAATTCTTCGCAGAAGCCGACTCAAGGGTTGACCTTGTGCCAAACAGCTACGAAGGCGTGCGCATTAACTTCCCCAGATACGACGGCGACGGCTGGCTACTTATCAGGCAGAGCGTTCACGACCCCGTTATGCCCGTAAACTTTGCAAGCCTTTCACAAGGCGGCGATAAGGTTATGGCAAAATATTTGTATTCGTTCGTATCGAAATACCCCTTCCTTGACGTTAGCGCGCTTAAGGAATTTATAGAAAAGTAATAGACGCAAAGCCGTGCAATACGCACTTTGGGCTTAGCGGCGCGCTGAAAACGCGCATATATTTCACAATAGAAAAGATAATAATAACAGGAGAAAAAATATGTCCGTACAACAAAAATGCGTTGATACAATCAGGGTACTTTCAGCTGAAGCTATCGAAAAGGCAAAATCGGGTCACCCCGGCATCTGTCTCGGTGCCGCACCTATCGGTTACGAGCTGTTTGCAAATCACCTTTCGTTCAGCTACAAAAACCCCAACTGGGACAATAGAGACAGGTTCATATTATCAGCCGGTCACGGTTCTATGCTCTTATACTCACTCTTGCATATGTTCGGCTACGACGTTACGATGGACGACATTAAGTCCTTCCGTCAGCTCGGTGCAAAGACCGCAGGTCACCCCGAATACCGCAAGATACCCGGCATAGAAACTTCTACCGGACCTTTAGGACAGGGACTTGCAAACGCCGTCGGCTTTGCGGTTGCCGAAGAGCATCTTGCGGCTATTTTCAATAAGCCCGGCTACCCCGTCGTAGACCACTTTACCTACGTTTTAACGGGCGACGGCTGCCTTGAAGAAGGTATCGGCTATGAAGCTTGCTCTTTTGCAGGCACGCAAAAGCTTGGCAAACTCATCTTGTTGTACGATAGCAACGACATTACCATCGAAGGCGACATCTCTTCCACCTTCTCGGAAGACGCCGCAACGAGATTTATGGCGCAGGGCTGGCAGGTTATCAGGGTGAACGACGCCAACAACCTTACCCTTTTGCGCTACGCAATCGAAAGGGCAAAGAGCGATTTAACCCGCCCTTCCGTGATTATCTGCAGGACTAAAATCGGCTACGGCTCGCCCTTAGTCGGCAGCGCAGATTGCCACGGCGCACCCCTTGGCGAAGAAAACGTTCGCCTTTTAAAGGAAAACCTTAACTGGACGGAAGAACCCTTCACCGTACCCGAAAAGGTCAAAGAACATTGTATGGCAATCGCCGAAGAAAAGAGCAAAGCGGAAGATAGATGGAACGAGCTTTTTGCAAGCTACGACAGAGAATACCCCATGCTCGCCGCACAGTACAGACAGTTTATGAAGGGAACGGTTGATTTCAACGCAGTTCAAGGTTTGTACGACTTTATTAAGCCCGAAGCAACGAGAAGCTGCGGCGGTAAGGTGCTTAATGCAATTGCAAAGGTTGCACCTAATATTATGAGCGGTTCTGCCGACCTTGCCCCTTCCACCAAAACCGAAATCAAGGGCAGCGAATACTTCTCACCCGAACACAGAGAAGGCTGCAATATCCACTTCGGTATCCGTGAACACGCTATGAGCGCTATCTGCAACGGCATTCAGCTGCACGGCGGCTTAAGGGCAGTATGCTCGACCTTCTTCTCCTTTGCCGACTATATGAAGCCCGGCATTAGAATGTCCGCACTTATGAAGTTGCCCGTTATCTACGTTATGACTCACGACTCTATCGGCGTCGGCGAGGACGGACCTACCCACCAGCCTATGGAACAGCTCGTTATGCTGCGTTCCATTCCCGGCATCAACGTATTCCGCCCCTGCGACGGCAAGGAGACGGCGGCGGCGTTTATGGCGGCTTTCAATTCCGAACAGCCCACCGTTATCGTTGAGACGAGACAGAATTTGCCCGTTTACGAAAAGTCGGGCAGAAAGGCGTTAAGGGGCGGTTACGTGATTTCCGACTGCGAAGGCAACCCCGACGTACTTCTTATCGGCACCGGTTCGGAAGTTGAACAGTGCGTTCAGGCGCAGGGCTTGCTTGCACAGCAGAATATCAAGGCAAGGGTTATCTCTCTTCCCTGTATGGAAATCTTTGAAAAGCAGGACGAAGAATATCAAAACAGCGTTATTCCCAAGTCGGTTAAGGCAAGGGTGTGCGTTGAAGCGGCAAGCCACTTCGCTTGGTATAAATACTGCCGCGACTTCGGCGAGCTTATCACTATGACGAGCTTTGGCACTTCCGGTAAGGCGGCAGACCTGTTTAAATACTTCGGCTTTACCGCTGAAAATATCGTTGATAAGGCTAAAAAGTCCATTGAAAACGTTATTCTCAACAGATACAGCCACTAAGATTTATCCACGCTAAAGCGCGATAAAATCCACGACGTTCGTCGTGATTAAATCCGCACTTGCGTGCGATGCAATCCACCGCTGAAGCGGTGATTAAATCCAAACAGAAGTTTGATTAAATCCAACGGCAAAGCCGTTGATTGAATGCGGTATAAATTATATGAAAACGGCTCACTGATTTCTTTCAGTGAGCCGTATTTTTTAATTAACCGCCTATTATATGCCGACTATTGCACTTTTAAACACTTCGCA
>CAMAHZ010000054.1 GCA_945834965.1 uncultured Clostridia bacterium
TTTTGAAGACTACAGCCCACGTAAAGGCTTTAAGTGTGGAAGCTACCTAAAATAATTTTTTATTCATTCATTAAAATAAACAGCTATATGAGTAACAAGAAAACAAAATTAGATTGGCACGTTTACGGAAGCTGGGTAACAGATTACGCACGGGCAAAGTTTTTAGACAACGGAAATATAAATACCGCCTTAAGTTGGCTTACGCAGGTTCTACCAGGAATGTCCGAGGAAATAGCCGAACAGGTAATTAGGGGAACTAAAAAGCTAACAGGAATGGACGATTTGTATTTAGAAGACGACGACAAGGTTATAGAGCCTTCCGGGTGGATAAAGCCCAGCGATATAACAAAGTGTTCATGCGGCTGGATAGCACCGAACGGGAAAGTTTACGGGTTGGAAACTTACAGCGAACAACAAGATCACGACGAGTTAGCGCGTGAGATAGTGAAACGCGGAGACGTAAAAGGAGATGAAGAACACGCATACAACGCAGTAGAAACCGCTGGCTATATAAAGTTCTCACCCTTCAAGGCTTACGCCTACGCAAAACCCGGAGCGATTACAGAAGAGCAAAGGAATAAAGTATTACTTTTCATTGAAGCAAGAGGTTACACGGAATTTCAATTAGGCGCAAACGCTTTAGGTATTGAGAGCGTAACGCGAATTAGGAGCATGGAATTATTACAATTCGGAAAGAGAATAACAAACGATATTTTTTAACCCCAAAAACAAAGTATTATGTTACAAGTAGAGATTATCGGCAACATCGGAAACGATGCCCAAGTAAAGGACTTCAACGGCAAAAAGTACATTGCCTTCAACGTCGCACACAGCGAGAAGTTTAAGAACCAGCAGGGCGTAGAGACAGAGCGCACGACATGGGTAAGCGTTCTTAAGCCCGGAGAAAGCGCAGTAGCGCAGTACCTAAAGAAAGGAACGCCCGTTTTCGTTCGCGGCGACCTTAGCGTAAAGGCTTACAAGGACAACGCTGGTAATTGGCAGGTAGGCGTAAACTGCCTCTCCCGTGAGGTTCAGCTATTGCCGGGCGGCAAGCGCGACCAAAATGCTGGCACCCAGCAGGAAGCACCAGCAGCAGAACCAACGACCAACACCAACGTAAGCAGCGCACCAGCCGCCAGCGAGACGGGAGAAGGTAACGCAGACGATTTACCATTTTAACGGGTAGCAGTTATGGAGCAGTACAGAGTAGTAAAGGAAGAAACGCAGGTAGCCGACGTTTATAACGACGGCTTCCCGTTTCCTTCCTACAACAGCAACGACGTAATAACGATTAAGCGTTATTTGGTACAGGTTCGCGGCTTCTTGTTTTGGCACACCGTTAAGAGCTTCAAGAAGATTTTACCAGCAGCAAGGCTTTTAAGGCATTTGCGGAACTTAAAGGAAGAATAGACTATGAAGCTAAAGGTAGATATTACAGACGAAGCGTTAATAACGGCTTTGAATACCGTAGGCGAGATAGTAGTAAAGAACGCCAGCGAAAGCCTGTTAGGAACGAGCCTTAGAGCCGAAGAAGCAGGATATACCATCCTGCGGAACGGCGAAGAGGTAAACCCCGGAGAGACAAAGAAACAGCGAGGGGAGAAACACACCCCTGCAGAGTATAAACTAATAATTAAGATTGAAGCATGAACGTAATGTTAAGCAAAACCTTCTTTCCCCAGCACCCCAAAGCTGGAGAGCCTACAGGCTTCGCAGAGAAGGTAAAGAAAGGAACAAAGCTGCACACCTGCCGATGCAATTACGACTATTGGAAAGACAGAATAGCGCGTTTGCAGGAGCGTAACGGAGTGTTAAGCCTACGCCAATGGAGCGGCAAACCCTACGAAAAAGGAAGCCACACGGAAACGGTTTTAGACGTACCAGCGTCGATCGTGGAAGTACAGGAGCTTATTATGACACGCAGTAAGGAAGAAGTGAAGATTTACACAGAGCAAAGCCCGAAGCCTTACGCAGAAACAGCCGTTTACGACTACGAAGCAAGTATAGACGGCACATCCTACCCAGTAGAGCTTATAGCACAGAACGACGGCTTAACGGTGGAAGACTTTAAGGCGTGGTTTAACCCCGTCTTCGACGACTACGCTAAGAAGGTACGGCTTTCCAAAGACGACGAGGAAATAGAGCCGTCGGAGATTACGCTAAAGTTCGCGGTTATTCAGTTTACGACATTCAGATATTAACAGCTTATGGAAGGGAAAAGAAGACCTACATGGCGGAAGGATTGTAAAGGACGCGACATCTACGAAGGCGACATCGTGAAAGTTGGAGCTTTGACAGGTGCAGTAACCTACGACGAAAGGTTTGAAACCTTCTTTTTCGGCATACTTCCGTATGAGAGCATGAAAGAGAGCGTACAGAAAAGTATAGAGATTGTAGGACAGGCTACCAAGCCCGAAGACTACGTTAGCGTATTGAACTAATATGGACGCAAAAGCATTTTTCAACCTGACGGCACAGATGCGAGACGCGCAGAAGAACTACTTTAAGACACCTTCGCAAGCGTACAGGCAGAAGCAGGAATACTTAGAGCTTTCCAAGCGTCTCGAAGCCGAGTTAGACAAAGAGATTAAGCGAGTACGCGACATCTTAGCGCGTGAGGAATACAAAAAGCAGAACCCGACACTTCCTGGCTTTGACGAAGATTTACTAAACAAAGTATAGACATGAGTAAGAAGTTAGAGATTACGAAGGAATACGGAAGTAATAGCTGGGGCTTGAAAGGCTTAACACTTGAAGAGCTACGCGCACTTTACGAAGCGGTAAGGACGGCAGACCTGCCAGCAGTCCGAAACCTTCACGACGTGAAAGAGATTTTAGAAGAAACATTCAGTAACTTAAACAACAAAGACAATGGTAAACGTAACATTTGACGCAGAGATAACGAAAGACCCTGCGTTTGACATTCAGCTAAACGGCATTATTGCCGAGTTTGAGAACGAGAAGAATCAAGCCGAAGCAAAGGCGAAGGAACACGGGCGTAAGCTTAAGAGCAGCGCGTTACTGACGCTTATGAACGAAGGCAAGCTTAACGCGGACTATATAAAATCGGAATTTCCGAATATAGTAGCCAAGAAAAGCAGCCTTCCCAGCAGCCAGCGCGAAGTAATAGGCTCTATAGTCTTCAACGCAGCAAAGCGAACCGTACTTCTTAAACAGGCGGAACGCGCCCAGCGGATCGAGGAAAAGGCGAACGCCAAAGTAGCAGAAGAGGAAGCAAAATCGGAATGAGCTACGAAGACATCTGGAACAAAGCGCAAAAGGAAGCAAGCGCGAGCAAACAACGCAAGCCCCAGCGACACGAAGAAAGCCGCCTACAGGAAAGCTGCGTAACGTGGTTTAGGCTTCAATACCCGAAGCTCGCGCTACTTCTTTTTGCCGTACCGAACGGCGGAAAGCGGACGCACCGAACAATAGTAAGAGCCGGGCGCGTCATTACCTACAGCCCAGAAGCAAAGCAGATGAAGAAGGAAGGCGTTACCGCAGGAGTAGCCGACCTTATTCTGCTAACACCTTCCAACGGCTACGCTTCCCTTTGTATTGAGATGAAGACGACAGAGAAGGGCAGCGAGCAACGGGAGAGCCAAAAGGTATGGCAACAGGCAGCGGAAGGCGCAGGTAACAAGTACGTCGTTTGCCGAACGCTTGAAGAGTTTATGGCAGTAGTTAAGGAATACTTAATAACTGAAAAGCCCCAAGCGTCAAAATAAGCATGTTCTAACCGCCTTATTTGAATAACGGCACTTAAAACGCTGTCTTACAGTATTTTAGAGCGTAAAAATAAGAGAGACTAAGGCGAAAAAAGCCCGTTTCGTGAAGTTTTGACGAAGTATTTTAGCGGATTTTCGTATTAAAGTAATGCGAAAGTTCGCTAATTTTGCAGCGTGATTAAACAAAACGCAGTTATGAAGATACCGCAGGACAAGAAAAAGCACTTTGTAGCAGGGTTCGCTATTACCGCAATAGTAAGCCTTTTCTTTGGCTACATTATCGGCGTTATAGTAGCCGTTATAGCAGCAGCAGGAAAGGAACTTTACGACAAGGTTACGGGAACGGGAACGCCCGAAGTGTTGGATTTTGTAGCTACGATAGCTGGAGCAGCCGCAGCCGTTATCGCTTCCGTAGTTCTTTCAAGTCTTTACTATTGCGTTTTCGGTACTTAGTACCACCATCACCAAATTACCATATAGCTGAGCGACGGGAAACCACCCGAAGCGGAAAGGGCGGCAGCGAAAGCAACCGCCCTTTTTCTTTCAGAAAGTGGCAGAAAAAAGAAGAAATGAAAAAGAAACAAGAAAAGAAAGCGCAAAAAGTGGACTTCGGAAGTATAGACCTTCCGCAGCTTGACTTAACGGGCTTCAACCTTCCGAAGTTGAAGAAAACCCCGGCTGTTGGCGTGGACGCAGAGGAACAGACTGACCGCGCCATGCCTACGCGCTATATTGCACCCCAGCCACCTATTACGGGAATACCAGCACTATATAAGAACGCGGCAAAGCTGGCAAAGGAACTAAAGGTAGATTACGGGCAAAGGTTTAACGCTATTGTTAGCGGCGATTTCGTGTTTGGCGACTTTATAGCGGCGTACATTTGGGAGCATAAAATAAGGGTTAGTAGGATGTTAGTAAGTACGCTTTCGCTAAACCAAAAGAATATCGAAGCCTTTGCCCGTTTAATGGATAAAGGGTATATAGACAGGATAGACATGCTACTAAGCATTTACTTCTACGCAAACGAGAAGTACCAGCTTATACCCTATTTGCGAAAGAAGCTGGACGTAAACAACCGCTTCCAGCTTGCAATAGCAGGAATACACACTAAAATAGTTCAGTTTGAGACGCACGACGAGAAGAAGATAGTAATACACGGATCGGCAAACCTTCGCAGCAGCGGAAACGTGGAGCAGTTCACGATAGAAGAGAACCCACAGCTTTACGACTTCTACGATGATTGCTTTAGCAAGGTTATGGAGCGTTTCGGAACGATTAACAAGGATATACGACATCACGAACTTTGGGATGTCATAACAAAACAGAAGTTTAACGATTAAAACAGGCAGGACAATGGAAGCACTTAGATTATTGGCAGCAGTAGCTACCGTAGTTATTTCGGTAGCAGCTTTAGCAAAAGCCACCTTCTTAGGCGGCATCGTTATGAAGGCAGACGGCGACGGAGGAAGCAACAGCGGCGGCGACAGCGGCGGTTGGGATTTTTCCAACGACGATTTACCATTTTAACACGGGCAAGGCATGGCAGCAGAGAAGAAAGGCACGAAGACAATAGACCCCAAGCAGCTGCAGCAAAGCGTTATTATACCTTTGTCGCAGATTGAGCCAAACAAGGGGCAAATTCCGGGAGTACCAGCGAACCCCCGAAGTATTGACGTGGCAAAGTTCAAGAAGCTGAAAGCGTCGATAGAGGAAAACCCCGAAATGCTATCTTTGCGCGAAGTGTTGGTTTACCAGCACGGCGACAAGTACGTTATTATTGGCGGAAACATGCGCTACAGGGCGTTAAAGGAAGTAGGCTATAAGGAAGCTGTTTGCAAAGTCATTCCGCAGACAGCGACAGCAGAACAGCTTAGAGCCGTAGCTATCAAGGATAACAATAACTTTGGCGATTGGGATTTTGAAGCTTTGGCGAACCTTTGGAACGCGGAAGAATTAGACCGCTGGGGCGTGGATTTGCCACCGATGGACGGCGACGTTAAGGAAGACGAAGCAGAGGAAGACAACTTTAACCCTGCCAGCGTCACTGGAAAGCCGAAAGCACAGGAAGGCGATATTTACCGATTGGGAAGACATCGCCTAATTTGCGGCGACAGCACAGAACCCGAAGTTTTGCAGATACTCATGGGCGACCAGAAAGCCGACCTTCTGCTAACCGACCAACCCTATAACGTGGACTACAGCAGCAAGAACGAAGCACTAAACGCAGCCGACAAAGGTAACAGAGTTCAGAAGGATATAGCTAACGACAAAATGGAAGGTTCAGCTTTCCAAGATTTCCTGTTTGCAGCCTTCAACAACGCGAACCCGTACCTTAAGCCCGGCGGCGCGTTCTACATTTGGCACGCAGGTACGGAAGGCTTGAACTTCAAGCTTGCAGTTCAGCGCGTAGGCTGGGAGCTTAAGCAAATACTTATTTGGGTAAAGAACAATATAGTATTAGGAAGGCAGGACTACCAATGGAAACACGAACCCTGCCTATACGGTTGGAAGCCCGGCGCGTCGCATTACTTTGTAGCCCGGCGCGACCTGATTACGATAACGGAAGACGAAGCCCTCGATCTAAACGCGCTAACGAAGCAGGAGCTTAAGGACTTGCTTACAAAGGTTATTAGCCTACCTACTTCCGACATACACGAAGACAAGCCGTTAAGAAGTGCAGACCACCCCACCATGAAGCCGCTGAAGCTTATGGGAAGACTTATTAAGAACAGCACACGCCCCGGCGAAGTAGTGTTAGACCCGTTCGGGGGAAGTGGCAGCACTATGATGGCGGCGGAGCAGTTAGGACGCGCTTGTTATATGGTAGAGTTAGACCCTGCCTATATTGACGTTATTTGCAAGCGTTACGAGGAATTGACAGGAGAGAAGGCGGAATACTTAGGCAACTTCAAGACGGAATCCAAGTAACACCGAAGAAAATACGAATTAACACCGATATGGCAAACGAGCAGAATCTACGCCCAGCGTGGAAGAAAGGAGAAAGCGGCAACCCGAAGGGAAGACCCAAAAGCCGCGTTTCCGAATTTCGCGTTAAGATTATGGGAAAGGCTGGCGCAAAGAAATTCTACGGAATAAGCGCGACAGAAGTAACGGAGTGGTACGAACTACTCCTTACTGCGGATTTGTCAGAATTGAAGGCGTTAGCAGCAGAGGAAACGACCCCGGCACTTGCAAAGACCTACGCACGGGCTATTATAGCGGATATGAACGCAGGAAAGACCAGCACTATAGACAGGATATCCGAAAAGCTTTACGGCAAAGCCATTCAGCGCGTAGAACATACAGGCGCGGACGGCAGCGACCTAATACCAGCGCGGACGCTTACCAAAGACGAAGCACGGGAGCTGTTCAGCGAATTAGAAAAGGAATATTAAATGGAATGGTACAGGGATATAGATATTATTAAGACGTGGACGCTACAGGGTACGCTAAACTTCACGCGCTACTTTTTTAAGGAAAAGTTTAAGCGTAAGTTTGTCGTAGGAAAACACCACGTAGCAATAGCGAAAGCCCTCGACAGGGTTTTAGCAGGGGAAAGTACGCGCCTTATAATAAATATAGCACCCCGTTACGGAAAGACAGAGTTAGCCGTAAAGAACTTTATAGCTATGGGTTTGGCTATTAACCCGAAGGCGAAGTTTATACACCTTTCCTATTCCGACGATTTGGCGAGAGACAACAGTCGGGGAGTGCAGGAAATACTACGGGAAGACAGCTATAGGCGTTTGTTTCCGGGTACGAAGCCCACCAGCGTAAACACACGCAAATGGTTCACTACGGAAGGCGGCGGACTTTACGCCGTCAGTTCAGCAGGACAGGTAACAGGCTTCGGAGCTGGCATCGTGGACGAGGAAAAGGAAGAGGAAGACGAGTTAGCCGCAGAAGTGGAAGAGTTAGCCAGCGTCAGCGACGGCACGTTTGGCGGCGCGATAGTGATAGACGACCCTATTAAGCCCGACGACGCGCGAAGCGAGACGGTACGCGAGAAGGTAAACCAAAAGTTCGAGACTACCATCCGAAACCGCGT
>CAMAHZ010000055.1 GCA_945834965.1 uncultured Clostridia bacterium
GCTTCTCCGCCCGAAAGCGTGGTTGCGCTTTGACCGAGCTTGATATACCCCAAGCCTACGTCCACTAAGGTTTTGAGCTTGTTATAGATTGAAGGTACGGGTTCGTAGAATTCCGCAGCTTCTTCCACCGTCATTTCAAGAACGTCGGCAATCGACTTGCCTTTATACTTGACTTCTAACGTCTCCCTGTTATAGCGTTTGCCGCCGCACACTTCGCAGGGGACGAAAATGTCGGGCAAAAAGTGCATGGCTATCTGCAAAATGCCGTCGCCCTGACAGTGTTCGCACCTGCCGCCTGCGACGTTGAAGGAAAACCTGCCGCTTTTATACCCCCTTTCCTTTGCGTCGGGCGTTGCGGCGAACATATCGCGAATGAGCGTGAACACGCCCGTATAGGTGGCAGGGTTGCTCCTTGGGGTTCTGCCGATGGGCTGCTGGTCGATTGCAATGACTTTATCGAAGTATTCCACCCCTTCGAACCCGTCTGCATTGCCCGTCTTTTGCCTTGCGCCGTTTAGCGTGTTTGCAAGGTAGGGATAGATAATCTCGTTGACCAAGCTCGACTTGCCCGAGCCCGATACGCCCGTGACCGCCGTGATAAGCCCTACGGGAAAGCTTACGTCTATGCCCTTTAAATTGTTCTGCCTACAGCCCTTGACGGTGAAAAACCTGCCGTCGGGCTGGGTACGCCTTTCGGGTACGGGGATTTTTCTTCTGCCTGCAAGGTAGTCGCCCGTAATCGAACGGGGTTCGTTCATAATATCTTGCTGAGTGCCGCAAGCTACCACTTCGCCGCCGTGAACGCCCGCCATAGGACCTATATCTACTATATAGTCGGCGGCACGGATTGTGTCTTCGTCGTGCTCGACCACGATAAGCGTGTTGCCTATGTCCCTTAAGCCCTTTAAGCTGTTTAAAAGCTTTAAATTATCCCTTTGGTGCAAGCCGATTGACGGCTCGTCCAAAATATACAGGACGCCCGTAAGCGCACTTCCTATCTGCGTGGCAAGGCGTATTCGCTGACTTTCGCCGCCCGAAAGCGTTGCCGCCGAGCGTGAGAGCGTTAAATAACCTAAGCCTACGTTTTCCAAAAAACTTATTCTATTGTCTATTTCCTTGACGATATTGTCGGCAATCATATGCTCGGTCGGGGTGAAGAAGGAAAAGTCGGAAAACGCCCTAAGCTCTTCCACCGACATATCGCAGACTTCCGCAATATTCTTGCCGCCCACCGTTACCGCAAGCGCTTCCTTTTTAAGCCTTTTGCCGTGACAGCAAGGGCAATCGGTGGTGTGCATATAGCGCTCTATATCCCACTTGACCGAGTCCGACGAAGTTTGGTTGTACCTGCGCTGAAGGTTGGTTGCAAACCCTTCCCACGAAGTTTTATAGTTGCCCTGAAAGCGGAAGGCGTTGTATTCCATATCGATTTTTTCGCCGCCGTTGCCGTACATTAGCATATCGTAGACGCCTTCGGGCAAGTCCTTGACGGGTACGTCCAACGAGAAGTTGTACGCCTTTGAAAGTGCGGTTATATACATCTGCGTCATCGTGGAAGAATCTAAGTTCCAACCGCTGATTTTGATTGCGCCTTCACGCAAGGTTTTGGTTTTATCGGGGCAGATTAAGTCGGGGTCAATCGTCTGCTTAAAGCCTAAGCCCGAACACTCGGGGCAAGCGCCCCACGGGGTGTTGAACGAGAAAAGACGGGGCTCGATTTCTTCAATAGAGATACCGCAGTCGGGGCAGGCGTACTTGGTGGAATACAGCTCTTCCCTTTCGCCGTCGTCGACCACGACTAAACCGTCGGCGAGCTTTAAAGCGTTTTCCAAGCTGTCCGAAAGGCGCTTTAAAACGCCGTCTTTAACGACGAGCCTGTCGATTACCACCGACACGTTATGGCGCAGGTTCTTTTCTAAGTGGATTTCTTCCTGCAAATCGTAGATTATGCCGTCTATCTTGACCCTGCCGTAGCCGCTCTTTTTATAGGCTTTAAGCTCCTTTTCAAACGCACCCTTTTTGCCCCTTACGACGGGGGCTTCGATTATAATTTTACTGCCCTGCGGCAAGAGCATAACCCTGTCTGCGATTTCGTCCACCGACTGCCTTTTAATCTCCCTGCCGCAGTTGGGGCAATGGGGAACGCCCACGCGAGCAAACAGCAGGCGGAAATAATCGTAAATTTCCGTTACCGTGCCAACCGTTGAACGGGGGTTGTGAGAAGTCGTCTTTTGGTCGATTGATATGGCAGGCGAAAGACCGTCGATAAACTCTACGTCGGGTTTTTCCATCTGCCCTAAGAACTGCCTTGCATAGGAAGAAAGGCTTTCAATATACCTTCTCTGCCCTTCGGCAAAAATCGTATCGAAAGCCAAGGTCGATTTACCGCTGCCCGAAAGCCCCGTAAACACGGTTAATGTGTTGCGGGGTATGTGCAAATCTACGTTTTTTAAATTATTTTCTTTTGCGCCTTTAACGAATATTTCTTCTTTCATATTATGCTTTATTTAGCTTGCGCCTTTTGAACGTTTTTAACTCTTTTTCGCCTTTAAAAGCTTTTTCCTTAGTTCGGATATGGTGTTGCGTATTTCGATTGCCTTTTCAAAATCGAGCTGAGCGGAAGCCACCTTCATAAGCGCCTTTAACTTTTCTATCTCCGCAGGGATATCGTTTAGCTTGATATCGTCTGCACTGCTCTTTTTGCTCGTTATGCCGAGCGAAATTTTCTCTTCTTTTATTATGGTTTTGGGGATTATACCGTGGGCTTTGTTGTACTCGTCCTGAATTTTACGGCGGCGTGCGGTTTCGTCAATCGCCCTTTGCATACTGCCCGTGATTACGTCGGCGTACATTATTACCCTGCCTTCCGCGTTTCTTGCCGCCCTGCCGATTGTCTGCACGAGCGCCGTTTCGCTGCGCAAAAAGCCTTCCTTATCGGCGTCGAGTATGGCGACGAGCTTGACTTCGGGCAAGTCTAACCCTTCCCTTAAAAGGTTTATTCCGCAAAGGACGTCGAACTCGTCCCCCCTTAAGCCGTTGATGATATCTATTCTTTCAAGGGCGTCGATGTCCGAGTGCATATATCTAACGCGCTTGCCGTGTTCCTTTAAGTAGTCCGTAAGGCTCTCTGCCATACGCTTGGTCATTGTGGTTACGAGTATCTTGCCCTTTTGCGCAATGACTGAATTTATTTCGCCGAGCAAGTCGTCTATCTGGTTTTTGGTTGGACGGACGAAAATTTCGGGGTCTAATAAGCCCGTGGGGCGGATAAGCTGCTCTACGGTCTGACCGGACTCTTCAAGCTCGTACGGGGCGGGCGTTGCCGAAACGCATATTAGCTGGGGTACCCTTGCGTCGAACTCTTCAAAGGTCAAGGGGCGGTTGTCGTACGCCGATTTAAGGCGGAAGCCGTAGCCGACAAGGTTGTCCTTTCTCGACCTGTCGCCGTGATACATCGCCCTTATCTGCGGTATGGTCATGTGACTTTCGTCAATGAAAACCAAAAAGTTATCCTTAGGGAAGTAATCGAGAAGGGTAAACGACGGCTCGCCGGGGCTTCTTCCGTCGAAGTAGCGAGAATAGTTTTCTACGCCCGAACAATAGCCGATTTCCTTCATCATTTCCAAATCGAAACGGGTACGCTGTTCAAGGCGCTGAGCTTCTAATAACTTGCCTTCCGCGCGGAATGCGACAACTTCGTTATTCATATCCTGCTCTATCATAGATAGGGCGAGTTTCATCTTTTCGCTGCCGACCGCGTACTGGCTTGCAGGGAAGATTAAGACGTGCTTAAGCTCTGAAAGTATATTGCCCGTGAGTGCGTCCGTTTCGCAAATTCTGTCTATTTCGTCGCCGAAAAACTCCACCCTTATTGCAATTTCGGAATTGCTTGCAGGGAAGATTTCGACGATATCCCCCCTTACGCGAAAACAGCTGCGGTGAAAGTCCGTATCGTTGCGTTGATACTGAATTTCTACGAGCTTTCTTAAAAGAGCGTCTCTCTCAAGCTCGTCGCCGGGGCGAAGAGAGATGGCAAGGCGGAAGTATTCTTCGGGTGCGCCTAAGCCGTATATGCAGGACACCGAAGCGACGACTATTACGTCATCCCTTTCGCCTAACGAGCTGGTCGCCGAGTTGCGAAGCTTGTCGATTTCGTCGTTTAAGCTCATATCCTTTTCGATATAGGTATCGGTGGACGGGATATAGCTTTCGGGTTGATAGTAGTCGTAATAGGAAACGAAGTACTCCACCCTGTTTTCGGGGAAAAACTCCTTGAACTCATTGCAAAGTTGTGCCGCAAGCGTCTTGTTGTGGGCGATAACTAAGGCAGGGCGCCCCACTTCCTTTATGACGTTTGCCATTGTAAAGGTCTTGCCCGAACCCGTAACGCCTAAAAGTACCTGCGTGCGGATACCGTCCTTTACGCCTTCAACGAGTTTTTCTATTGCCTGCGGTTGGTCGCCCGTAGGCTTATATTTTGAACGTAGCTTGAATTGTACTGACATATGTATATAAACAATAGTTTTTTTATTTTACTCTATTATATATCGCCCACGCGAAAAAAGCAATCGTTTTTAGAAAATTACTCGGCGCAAAAGTCCGTTATTTTGAAAGCAAATCTTTGACCTTTATGCGGCAATTATTTTGAAAGCAAATCTTTGACCGTTTCGGCGGCGAGAAGCAGTCCTGCCGCAGGGGGCACGAAGGAAACCGAGCCCGGCACGTGCCTGCCGCCTTCGTTTAATACCGCCGTTTCAGGCTCTTCTTCCGAATAGACGACCTTTAACTTCTCTATCCCGTTTTCCTTTAACTTTTTGCGCATAACCCTTGCAAGCGGGCAGACTTTGGTCTTATAAATATCCGCAACCTTAAAGCCCATAGGGTCGAGCTTGTTGCCCGTACCCATACAGGAAATTACGGGGGTGTCCGCCTTTTTACAGCACAGCGCAAGCAATACCTTTGCGCCGATATCGTCGATTGCGTCTATAACGTAGTCAAAGGCGGAAAAATCTACTTTATCCTTAGTCTCTTCGTTGAAGAAAAACGGGTGTTCGTTGGCGCATATATCGGGGTTAATCGCCCTTACGCGCTGTGCGGCAACTTTGGCTTTCAACTCGCCTACCGAGCTTTGCAACGCTAAGATTTGACGATTGATATTGCTTGCCGAAAAGACGTCGCCGTCGAATAAATCGAGCGTGCCTACGCCTATGCGCGCAAGGCTTTCCACGACGTAGCCGCCTACGCCGCCCAAGCCAAATACTGCGACCCTGCAGCCGTTTAGTTTTTTGACACCATCTTCGCCTAAGACGAGAGCCGTCCTTATAAATTCTTCTTTCATAGCCGTATTATAGCACGAGATATAAGATAAAGCAAACCGACGGAAGAAATTTCCGTCGGTTGTGAAACTATTTATTTACTATTTTATTCTTGGGGCGTGGAAGGCACATAGGGGAAATTTACGTAGAAGGTTGAACCTTCGCCTTCTTTGGAATTTACGCCGTAGTCAAAACGGTGGCTTTCCATAATTATTTTTACTATGTTCAAGCCGAGACCCGTACCCTTTACGGGGCGCGTGTGGCTGTCCTTACTGCGGTAGTACCTATCCCAAATGTGGGCAAGCTCGTCGTCACTTATGCCCTTGCCCGTATCGCGGACGGAGAAGTTTATCTGGTTGGTCTGCGGTACGTACTTGAGTGAAACGTACACCGTTTTATCTTCGCCCGTATAATTTATGGCGTTGGATACGAGATTGTATACGACCTGATAGAGCTTTTCTTCGTCGCCTGAAGTGTACGTGTTCGGGTCTACGTCCACCATTATGGAATATCCCTGCGTGTCCTGCAGATAGGAAAATTTGTTGATAACGCTGAAAATTAAATCGGTCAGGTTGAATACCTTTACGTTTAAGTTCTGCAAGCCCGAGCTTATTTTAGAAGTGTTTAAAATATCGTTTACAAGCCCCGTCAACCTGTCCGATTCGTCTATAATAACCTGTAGGTGCTTTTCTCTCTTCGCCTTATCGTCGCCTGAAATTTCCTTAATCATCGACGCATACGCCTTAATCATAGTCAACGGCGTCTTTAAGTCGTGCGATACGTTTGCAAGCAGTTCCTTTTTAAAGTCGTCGGACTTCTTCATTTCGTCCTTCATATAGTTTAAACTGTCCGAAAGGGTGGCGATTTCTGAGTACTGCGTAGACGTAAACTGCACCGAATAGTCGCCGCCTGCAAGCTTTTTCGCAGTAGACGATATTTCCCTTAACGGCGACGACAGCCTTTTTGCCAGAGTATACGATATGAAAAAGGCTATTACGACTGCGGCGACGGCAATCAAAACGAGAATTAACTGCACCCTTGATACGGATGCCGCAACCGGTCCTACGGGATAGCGCACGACGAGCTTTGCCTGTTGACCATCACAGATTAAGCAGGTTACTACGTTGTAGGCAATCCTTTTATCCAACTGCGTGGTAAAGTCGTATACCTTACCTTCCTTCCAACTTGGCATCTTTTCGTTTACCGAGCCGTAGATTTCCTTTATTTGCTCTTCGCTTAAACCGCCGCCCAACATATCGCCGCCGTTTTCGTCGAATAAGAAGGTAGAAACGCCTTCTGCAAGGGCGTATTCGTAGACGATGCTTGTACGCTGTTCGGGCGTTAAACTTTGGTCGGTAATTCTCCGAACAATGCTATCGCTTATGGACTGCACCCTTTTTTCTGCGCCCGATAAACCCGTGTTTGACAAAATGCCGTAAAATACTAACGAGATTACGGCAACTATACCAAACGTAAACAGGACGAAATACCGCCATAGAATTACGTTTGTGCTATATATTTTTTTAGGTTTTAGGGGTAATTTTTTCTGCCCCTTAGACTTCGAACTTATAGCCAACCCCCCTTAAGGTTACGATAAATTTACGATATTGTTTTAAATTTGCACGCAGCATCTTAATATGCGTATCGACCGTTCTGTCGTCGCCGTAGAAATCAAAGCCCCATACGTCGTACAACAGCTTTTCACGCGTTAAGGCAATGCCCTTGTTTTTGATAAAGTAGAAGAGTATGTCGTACTCCTTCGGCGTTAAGTCAATCTTTTCGCCGTCGACGAATACGTTTCTTCCCGCCATATCTACGGTTAAGCCTTCGAACGTGACCTTGTCGCCCGTTTCGTCCTTTTGCTGTTTGCGCTTGGTGACGACGTTGATTCTTGCCATAACTTCCTTGGGTGAGAAGGGCTTGGTCACGTAGTCGTCTACGCCTATTTCAAAGCCGAAGAGCTTGTCGTACTCTTCCCCCCTTGCCGACAGCATTATGACGGGTACGTCCTTGCTCTTTTTAATTTCCTTAACGGCAGAGAACCCGTCAAGTCGGGGCATCATTACGTCCATTAATATGACGTCGAAATCGGTGTCCCTACACATTTTAACGGCTTCCATACCGTCTGCCGCTTCATACGCTTCGTTGCCTTCAAACTCGACGTATTCCTTTAAGACACCCCTTATCATCTCTTCGTCGTCTACTATAAGTACTTTCATAAAACACCTCGCGTAGGCGTTACAATCTCCACCTCTAATTGTTCTAACCGCAAAGCGTCTTGAATAGAAGATTTTTGTCATCTGTCAAGGCGAGCGGTTGAAGGCGTACACGGACGTACGGCAAGACCACTCAACGCAGACAGGGGCAAAAAGCTGCATTCAAGAAATTAGTGCTGTGGGTGGTTTCGTCTATATTACCTTGAATACCGTAGGTGGTATTCCGATTAAGTCCGGGAGGTGAA
>CAMAHZ010000056.1 GCA_945834965.1 uncultured Clostridia bacterium
GGCACTTTTAAAAGCTGTTTACGCTCTGTAAACTTGCCGTTTTCTTCCCTGTAGGTTACGATATTTTTTGCAGTACCCGAATTGAGACCTGCAACGTATTTTAAAAGGTATGCGCTTGCGGTGTTCAAGTCCACGCCTACGCTGTTTACGCAGTCTTCAAGCACGCCGCCTAAAACCGCGTCTAAACGCTTTTTATCCATATCGTGCTGATACTGCCCTACGCCTATCGACTTGGGGTCGATTTTAATAAGCTCGGCAAGGGGGTCCTGAAGGCGCCTTGCAATCGAGATTGCCGAACGCTTGGTCAAGTCAAAATCGGGGAATTCTTCCGCCGCAAGGGGGCTTGCCGAATAGACGCTGGCGCCCGCTTCGCTTACGACTGCGTATGATACGGGGCGGTCTAACTCTTTAAGTAGGTCGGCAACAAAAATTTCCGTCTCCTTACCCGCCGTGCCGTTGCCGATTGAAATTACGTCTACGTTATACTTTTTGACAAGGCGTTTAATAGTCGCCTTGCTCTCTTCTATCTTTTCGTGCGGGGGTACGGGGAAGATTACGTCGGTATCGAGCACCTTGCCCGTACCGTCTACAACCGCAACCTTACAGCCCGTTCTGTACCCCGGGTCAAGCCCTAAGGTGACTTTATCCCTTACGGGCGGCTGAAGCAAAAGGGGGCGAAGGTTGACTTCGAACATATGAATTGCCTGTTCGCTTGCCCTGTCGGTTAAAATGGCACGCACTTCCCTTTCTATGGACGGTTGAATCAATCTGTCGTAGCCGTCGGAAGCAGCTTCTTTTATAAGCTCGGCGCAGTCGCCCTTGCTGTGCACGTACTTTGCGGCGCACACTCTCTTTGCCATATCCGCGTCGAATGCGATTTTAACTCGGAGACACTCTTCCTTTTCGCCCCTGTTTATGGCGAGAATTCTGTGATTTTTAATTTCAGGCACGAGCTCGGCATAGTCTGCGTACATATCGTACGTACCCTTACCGTCGTCCTTTATGAGCTTAACCTGCACTTCGCCGTGATTTTCCAAAAGGGTACGAAGTTTTTTTCTCAGCTCTGCGTTATCCGAAACGACTTCCGCAATGACGTCCTTTGCGCCCTGAATTGCCTGCTGAGTATTTTCGACGCCCTTTTCGGGGTTGACGTACTTTTCCG
The DNA here is from genome assembly GCA_945834965.1 of uncultured Clostridia bacterium. Classification (GTDB taxonomy): domain Bacteria; phylum Bacillota; class Clostridia; order Christensenellales; family Borkfalkiaceae; genus Coproplasma. The sequence goes on from CAMAHZ010000056.1 coordinate 1,163, forward strand.
CTTCCGCATAAGGGTCGCCTTCCTGCGCTAAAATAAATTCGGCAAGGGGCTGTAAGCCCTTTTCGATTGCGGCGGACGCACGCGTCTTTTTCTTCTGCTTATAGGGGCGGTAGACGTCTTCAATCTCCGTCATAGTCGTGCAGGCGGCAATCGCGGCGGCAACTTCGTTTGTCATCTTGCCCTGCTCTTCTATTGCGGCGGCAACTTCACCCTTGCGCTTTTCAAGGTTGGTCAAGTACTCGTACCTGTCTGCAAACTGCCTTAAGAGCTGGTCGTCGATACCGCCCGTCATCTCCTTTCTGTAACGGGCGATAAAGGGTATGGTGTTGCCTTCGTCCAACAGCTTGACCACGTTTTCCGCATGGTCGGCTTTTAAGTTAAATTCCTGCGTGAGTTGTTCGGTTATGTTCATATTCCCACCTTATTTTTAAGGGCGTTTAAGCCCTTTAAGTTCCTTCTTTTGTTCGTCGGTCAAGCGATAGCTTTCACACGCCTTTGAAATCGCCTTGTTATGCGTTTTAATATCAAGCTTGCCTTGCTTTAAATATTCAACGCCTTTTTCGTAATGCTTAACCAGCACTTCTGCAATAAGCCACGCCGCCGCCATATGCACGTAGTAAAAGCTTGTATCCGCCCTTTCCACGCTGTCGAAAATTAGGTTCAAGTACTTCTCTTCCACGTAAAAATGTAAAAGCGTTACGAGCGAAAAACGTTGGTAAAACTCCTTGTTGACCCCCAAATATGCCTTGATGAACGGTAAAAATTCCTGCCTGTGCTTTTTTATGCAAGCCGCTTTAAAGCAGTCGCAACAAGCCCAGTTATCTATCAACGCAACGCAGTCATCCACTATATCTACAAACCTTTCGTAAGGTAGATTTGCCGCGGCAGTAAGCTTTAAAAAGGTGACTTCGTAGTACTCGTTGGGTAAGGCAAAAAGCTCTTGTATTCGTGCGGCATAACTTTTTGCAAGCGAGCGCAAAAGTGGCGTGCGTACGCCGATTACCTTAATGCTTGGATTATGTAAAAGCTTGCTGTGAAAGGCGGCGTAGTCCAAATCGGACAAGCCGTTAAGCTCTTGTAAAAGCTCTTCGTAAAGCCCCATACCATTCCTTATCGTTCCGCCTTGCGTTTGCAGGGCTGGTTGACGGCACTTTTTCGTACGGCACGGCAACGTGGGAAAATCCCTTTAAAAACAGTTCGTACGCCTTACCGCCGTTTACAAGTATATACTCAATCGGTGCGTTTTGCAACAAAAAATTTATATCAGCCAAATTGAAATTTTTAATCGTGTCGTCACGGGAAGAGACTATTTCGCACTCCGAAACGACATCCCACAGCGCAATCTTATTGCGTAAAAGGAAGTCCTTTTTGTCGTCTAAAGATAACGGCGTAGTCTCATTAAAAAAGGTTGAAAGTATACGCCAAAAGGCGTTGCGCGCGTTGCCGTAGTAAAAGCCCTGCTCCCTTGATTTAACCGACGGAAAACTGCCTAAAACAAGCACTTTGCTGTCTTTGCTATAAAACGGGTCGAACCCCTTTATTCTATCCATTTAATTTAGAAAAGGGGCTTGTCCACGTTGCCGACCACCGCAGACGCCTTGTACCTTTCGTCGAAATTGCACTCTATCGCTTCGTTGACGTCGTTAAGCGTTACGGCGTTGAGCTTTGAAACCCTTTCTTCAAAGTCGAACACCTTACCCGAATAGAGCAGTTCTTTGCCGTAGACGAGCATTTGAGAGCTTGTACTTTCCTGCGCAAAGACTAAGGACGAGAGCATCTGCTCCTTGCCCCTTTTAAACTCGTCTTCGGTCATATCCTTTTTCTTTAACGCCGCTATGCACTCGGCAATGGCTTGTACCGACTTATTAAAATTTTCGGCGTTGACGCCTGCGTAGACGGTGAGCGCACCCGACTTTTCGTAGCAGCTTACGTAAGAATAGACGGTGTACGCAAGCCCGAGCTTTTCGCGCACGGTCTGGAACAGGCGCGACGACATACTGCCGCCCAACACGGCGTTCATAATCTGCGTTGCGTCGCATAACCTTTCGTACCTTTTGAACGAAGGATAGGCGATTGCAACGTGAATTTGCTCTATATCCTTCTTTTTAAAGAGATGCGAACTGCTTAACTGCACGTTCAGCTCTCTACTTTCAAGCGTGTTTTTGGGCAAGATTTCAAAGTACTTTTCAGCCATTTTTTCCGCCTGCTCGAAAGAGATATTGCCTGCCATAGAGATGACTATATTGTCGGGCGTGTAACGGGAATTTAGATATTTTTTGATATCTTCTCTCGTAAAACCCGATACGTTTTGTTTGCTTCCCAAGATATTCCTGCCGTAGTTCTTTTGACCGAAAAACGCCTGAGAGAGCAAATCTAAACACAAATCGTCGGGGGTGTCTTCGTTCATAGAAATTTCTTCTATAACGACGCCCTTTTCCCTGACCATTTCATCTTCGGGGAATACGCTGTTCAAGAATAAATCGGAGAGAATTTCAAACGCTTCTTCCGCGTGGTTAGACGTAGACTTTGCGTAGTAGCAGGTAACGTCCTTTGAAGTAAAGGCGTTGACCTGTGCGCCGATTGCGTCCATTCTGTCCGAAATTTGAAACGCGGTGCGCTTTTTCGTACCCTTGAACATCATATGTTCGATAAAGTGGGAAATGCCGTCTTCGCTATCGCTTTCGTACGCCGCGCCCGTGCCGACTATTATACCCATAGAAACCGACAAAAGTCCCGTCATCTGTTTGACTATAAGTCTTACGCCGTTTGCCAACTGTTTATACTTTACCATTTTATTTTCTCCTTACCGTAGATAAGTGTGTTTTTATAAATTTTGTAAAACCGTAACCGCGGTTAACGAATTGTTTTTCATATATTCTAAAATCTTGGGCAGAGCCTGAACGGTGACATCCTTGGGGTGCATTAAGATAAATTCGCCGTTTGAAAGGTTTTTCGTTGCCCTGTTATAGATTAGCGAAACGTCGCTATCACGCCAGTCAATCGTGTCCCTTGACCACATAATAGTCTTTAAGTTTAAAGCTTCCGCCGCAGTAACCGTAGCCGTGCAATACGCCCCCGAAGGCGGTGCAAATAGGGTGATTTGCCTATTTAGCATTGCTTCTAAAAGTTTTATGCTCGGGCGGATTTCGGCTAAGTTTTGGGAATAGTTCAGCTTGGAATGGTCCTTATGAAAGTACCCGTGAGAGCCGACTTCGTGACCGCGAAAAGCCACTTCCCTTACGCAGTCGATATTGTCGTCCGCCCAACAGCCGCCCATAAAAAAGGTTGCTTTGGCTGAATACTCGTCTAAAATATCTAAAATTTTGTATACGTTTTCGGTGTTTTCGTACACGTTGAACATAAGCGAAACGCCGCAGGCGTTCTTTGCCCGATAGTACACGCTTTCGCCGTTAGACGCCACCTGCTCTGCACCGCCGCTGCCAAAACCGACTATACAAACGCACCCGACGACTAAGCAAAGCACCAAATTTACGACAATCGAAATAACTCTATTTTTCAACAGTTTGCCCCTAATAATAATTACTATTACTATTTTATTTAGGGGGTTAGCTTTATAGACTTATTTAAGCGTTACAATCGTTACGCCTATTTCGCCTTCGCCGTACGCACCCGAGCGGAACTCCTTTACGCCCCTGTGCTTTTTTAACAGCTGTGCGATTGCGCCGCGCAGTTTGCCCGTGCCAACGCCGTGAATGATTTTAACCTGCTCTAAATTATCGGTTATGGCTTTATCTAAGAAGTTTTCAACTTCCGGCAGAGCCTCGTCCACCGTCATACCGATTACGTTGATTTCAAAAGCGGGATTTACGGGCGAAAATTTTTTAACCACCTTAACCCGCTCTTTTGCAGGGGTGAACCCCTTGGACGGCTTGCTTTCCTTGCGCTTGGGTAAGACCTTTAGCGTTTTGATATTGACCCTTAACTTGATTTGACCGCAGGCAACTTCCGCTTCGCCCTTTGCAGGGTTAAAGGAAAGTATAACGCCGTTTGAGCCCATACTCTCCACGAACACTTCGCCGCCCACCTTAATATCTTCCTTAGTTGCCTGCCTGAGCCCGATTTCGGGGCGGAGTTCGCCTTCTTCAAACGCTTCGTCCGCAATTTTATTTTTAAGCGTACGGGCTTTGATTAAGTCGGCTTCGGATATGCTTTCCTTATTTACAATCTCTTCAAGCTCTTCAAGTAGCTCGGTTGCGCGTGCGGTGCGCTCGCCTATAATTCTACGGCTCTCCGCCTTTGCGCCCGAAGTTAAGCTATGCCTTTCCCTTTCTAATGCGGCGAGAGCCTTTTTAGCTTCTTCGCTCTTTTGCGTCCATTCCGCTTCTAACTTTTGGGCGCTATCGAGTGCGGCGGCTGCTGCCACCCTTGCGTCTTCTGCACGCTTGATAATGTTATCATATCTTCGCCCTTCGTCCGAAAGATAGCTCTCTGCCCTTTTCAAAATTTCGGGGTTCATACCCAACCTTCTTGAAATTGCAAGCGCGTTAGAAGCGCCCGGCATACCTATCTTGATGGTGTACAGCGGCTTTAGAGTTGCGCTGTCGAACTGCATTGCCGCATTTTCTATGCCGCCTAAGGAATATGCAAACTCCTTAAGCGCCGTAAAGTGCGTGGTGATTATGCCCTTTGCGCCTGCATTTAAAAGGTGTTCGCATACAGCCGAAGCAAGCGCCTGACCTTCGTCCGGGTTGGTTCCGCCGCCGAGCTCGTCTATTAAAACAAGGCTGTCGCTGTCCGCGCCGTTGCAGATATTTATTACCCCGACCATATGGCTTGAGAAGGTCGAAAGGCTCTCTTCAATGCTCTGACTGTCGCCGACGTTGCAGAAAATTTTAGAAAAGGCGCAAACTTCGCTACCCGACGCGGCAGGAATAAACAAGCCGCATTCCGCCATAAGGCAGAATAGCCCCGTCATTTTAAGCGTAACCGTTTTACCGCCCGTATTTGCACCGCTTAATAAAAGGAACGAATAGTCCTTACCCAGCTCTAAAGAGACGGGTACGACCTTGTTTTTATCGATTAACGGGTGCCTGCCCTTGACTATATTTATATATCCGCGTTTATTAACCTGCGGACAGATTGCCTTGATTGAATAGGCGTATTCCGCACGGGCGTAACAGCAGTCGACTTCGGTCAGAATTTCCATATCCGTCAACAGCTTGTCTTTCATTGCGCCGACGCGTGCAGATAGCGTTTTTAAAATTCTTTCGACTTCTTCTCTCTCGTCTATGGTCAAGGCGATTAGCTCGTTATTTAAATTGAGTACGTACTCGGGCTCTATAAAAAAGGTTGCGCCGGAAGCAGAGCGGTCGTGCACGAAGCCTTTAATCTTGCTTCTGTTTTCCGCCTTGACGGGAATGACGTACCTGTCGTTACGGATAGTTACCAAGCTTTCCTGCAAGTACTGCGAATCCTTGCCCGACGCATACTCGGCAAGGGTTGAGCGGATACGCTCGTTTAGGCTTTTGATTTTACTGCGTATGGAATAGAGCGTATCGCTTGCGTAGTCGCTGACCTTGTCGGCGGCGATAATCTTTTCGGCGATGTCGCACTCTAAATTTTCGTCGAAGTAGACGTTCTGAATTAGCTTTTTTAAAAGGGTTACGTCGTCGTCTGCGGCGCTTACTGCACGATATGTTGTGCGGGCAGAGCGCAAGAGACAGTTTACAGACAAAAGCTCGGCACAGCTTAACGCCGCACCCTTTGACGCGCGCACGAGCAGGGGTGAAACGTCTTCAAAATACTCCACCTTGCCAACGCCGTATTTGTATAAAAGCGTATCGCCTTCTTTGGTGTAGTTTAAACGCTCCCTAACCTGCGCCAAATCGCCCGAAGGCTGGGTTGCGCAAATAGCGCTTTTCGCCGTATCGAGCACGGCAAAGCCTGCGCAGGACGATAAAATTTTATTTAGTTCAAGTCCGTTATAGTTTTGATTAGACATAATTGTTTTCCCAAAAAGGTTTGGTCAAGCTTTAAGCTTAAGATACGGGGTTTTCGGCGTGACCCTGCGTATGCGATTTATAAGTTTGAGGCGGTATAACCTGCTCGCATAATACACCCGTAAAGGGCGTACGCCCTGAAAGGTTAGCACAGTTAAAAAGCTCGAATCGGCAACCGTTTTGAGCGTAATTTATCTCGTAGCGGCGCAAAGGAAATTCCCTGCCGTTTTCGTCCGTTAAGGTATACTGATTTTTCCTGTCGCAGTCCTTGCAAGTCTTTGAGAACGGGCAATAGATTAAGTCCATAACCTTTATATCGCCGCCGTTTAAATAGAAGGTGTTTGCCCCTGCGATAGGCTTGGCTTCCGCAACCGACAATTCCTTTGAAAGGGCGATATAGTCGGCAGGGCAGCTTTCAACCGAAACGCTGTTAGAAAGGTTGAACCCAACGCCTGCAAACAGCTTTTTATTTAGCTCTTTTGCAAGCACAACTGCGTAATTACCCCCGCAATATATGCCGTCGAACGGAGTTATAAGCTCTTTAATGGCGTTGATATCGTCACCCGAAAGATAGGGCGGAAGAT
>CAMAHZ010000057.1 GCA_945834965.1 uncultured Clostridia bacterium
GAAGAATCTTAAGCTGAATAAACCATGTATACCCAACGCAAGGAAGATAATATAGATTATTCTCCAAGCCTTTTTCTTATACTTAACGTAGTCCCAAGCTGCAAGCCAAACGGTTATAAAAAGGGCAATTTGTGAAAGCAGACTGCAGATACTGCAAACCCTGTTACCCCAAGTGATATAAACCCCTACTTTATCCAAAAGCCAAAGGATAAAGGATACTAAACCTGCAACGCCAGCAAGCACTAAACCCACGAAAGCGCATACTTTTACGATAGAGTAATTGCTCGTCGTAGACGTAGTAGTTTTTCTTTTTGCCATAAAACATTCTCCTTGATTTTTAATTTACTAAATTATATCAAACGCCTTTCCGTTTTGCAACAATATTACAAAAATTTTATGTTTAGCTTATTTAATACCGCCGTAAAATAGTCGGGTAACGGCGCTGTGAACACCATTTGCTCGCCCGTAGACGGGTGGGTAAATTCCAACCTGTAGGCGTGCAACAGCTGCCCGTTCAAGTTGAACTCTCTCTTCTTCCTTCCGTACACTTCGTCGCCCACTATCGGGTGGTTTAAGTATTTTGCGTGCACCCTTATCTGGTGCGTTCTGCCCGTGTGTAAGTCGAAACGGCATAGAGTATAGCCGTTGTTCCTTTCAAGCACTTTATAATCGGTTATTGCGATTTTGCCCTTATCGGGGGGAACGACAGCCATTTTTACCCTGTCGTTTGGGTTACGACCTATGTAAGTCGTTATATTGCCTTCGTCTTCCTTTAAATTGCCTTCAAGCAGAGCCACGTAGGTGCGGCGGCAGGACTTATTTGCAATCTGTTCGGCAAGGCTTAAATGCGCCTTGTCGTTTTTAGCAACGACCAAAAGCCCCGACGTGTTTTTATCTATGCGGTGGACTATGCCGGGGCGGACGACTCCGCCTATGCCGCTTAAGTTTTTAAGCCTATATAAAAGCGCGTTTACAAGCGTGCCGTCTAAATTGCCGTTGCCTGCGTGTACGGTAAGCCCCTGCGGCTTGTTGATAACCGCCAAGTCGTCGTCTTCGTAGACAACTTCTATGGGGATATCTTCGGGCTTGGCGATACATTCAACCAAGTCGGGAAGAGTTACGGTTATACTACTTCCCGCCGCAACGCTTTGAGACGGTTTTGCCGCCTTGCCGTCTATGATTACTCCGCCGCCTTCAAACAGCTTTTTGACGGCTGAACGGGTGTAGTCGGTTAAATTTTCGCTAACTAAAACGTCCGCACGGCTTGCGTTATTTTGTGCGATAAAGGTTACTTCCTTCATTTTTCTTCGCCGCCGTCATTCGACGTATCGTCTTTTTCGTTATTTTCAACCTTACTTTCAGTTTCGGTTTGGTCAGGCTCGTTTGCCTGTCCTTCCTTGTTCTTTGCCTGAGCCGCCTTAGCCTTTTTAGTAAGGGGGAACACCGCCCACTCGTTTAAAAACAATAAGTCGATTGCGCCGAGAATAACGCCGAAAACTATCCAAAAATCCGCAAAGTTACAGCAAGCGACCGTGCCGAATATCCACACGTTTACGAAGTCGCGCACGTAGGCAAAGGCAAGCCTGTCGACAAGGTTGCCAACGGCGCCTGCCGCTATAAGCACGATTGCCGCCTTAAGCACGACGAAACGCTTGGGAATAAGAAGGAATGCCGCCGCCATAACGGCGAGCATAATAAACGTCAGCACTATAAAAAAGGTCTGCGCCCAAGCCTTATCGTTTAAAAACGAGAACGCAGCGCCCGTGTTGTGCTGAACGGGGACGACTTCTATAAGGGTGGGAATAACCTTAAACTGCCACCCGTATTTTTCGGCGCACACCTTAAGCACCAAATCCGCGGCGAGCAATACCGCAAACACCGCAACAAGTATCAGCCCCGATTTACCAAAGCTGACTTTTAGTTTTAACTTCTTTTTATTTTCCGCCATAGCCGTATTATAACATATTTAAACTTCTTTTTAAAGCGTTTGAACGGCAAATTTAAAAATTAAAAATCTGCAAGGCTTATTCGGCTTTGCAGATTAGTTTAATATTTTATTGTTTGATAAACCCTAAGCTTATTAAGATTGCCTTATCTACCTTTGCCATAGTAAGGTCGGGAAGCACTCCTATTCTCTCTTTAAGCCTGCGTTTATCAAGGGTGCGAATTTGTTCGAGAAGTATAACCGAATCCTTTGCAAGACCGTATTCTCCGACGGGCAGTTCGATATGAGTGGGAAGTTTTGCCTTGTTGATTTTACTCGTCACGGCGGCGGCAATAATCGTGGGTGAATACTTATTGCCGATATCGTTCTGAACGACAAGTACGGGGCGTACCCCACCCTGCTCGCTACCCACTACGGGCGACAGGTCTGCATAGTACAGTTCGCCTCGCTTAATGGTCATATCCGTTACCTCGTCATATCTTTTTTACGGGGCGGTAATACTACATTATACGCCGCCTGCACCCTTAATTGTTGACGGGGTAGCTTGATTTTATACGAAAGTTTAGGCTAAATTAAAATTTTGTAAAGATTGCAGGAATTTGCAAAAGGGGAACTACGCCGTATGCGGCTAAGATTCTGTAGGTGAAATAGCCGACGAGAAGTACGAGCATGGTTATGCCGGCCACTTTACCCAGCTTGTTGCCTTTATAGAACGAAAAGCCCAAAAGCACCGCCGCCGCAAGTATGGACATATACCCGTCTAAAAGTGCGTTGGGGTCGAACGCGACGCCTGCCGCACCCGTGCTTACAAAGCCAAGACCTGCAACGAGCAGGATATTTGCAATATTACTGCCGATAATGTTACCCGTTGCCAAGCCCATATCGCCCTTCTTTGCGGCGGTTATGGAAGTTACGAGCTCGGGAAGCGACGTTCCGAAAGCGACCACGGTTAGGGCGATTACGTTGGTGGGAAGGCGTAAAAGCTCGCCGGCGATAAAGGTTGCGTTGTCCACGACGAGTTGTGCGCCGCCCACGACCATACCTAAGCCGACTATGGTTATGATAATTAAAAACCAAGTCTTTTCCGAAAGCTCTTCATACTTTGCTTTAAGCCTGTCGATAAAGCCGCCGAAGCCCGAACGGGCAGCCCCAGCCGACTCCGCCACGGTTGCGGTGGGCGCTTGCTCGTCCAAAAGGACGGGACCGGAACGCTTTGCCATTACGATTGTGTACGCCATAAAGCCGCCGTAGAGCGCAAGCAGGATAAGCCCGTCGTACCAAGCATAGCCGCCGCCGATATCGCCGAGCAGGATAAAGATTATACTCGTAATAATAAGGAAGGGAATTTCAATAAAGCGAGAGCTCTTTTCGACGGGAATTTTGGTTATTACCGCAGACAGTCCGAGAATGAGCAGAATATTTATCATATTACTGCCCAAAACGTTGCCCATTATTACTTCTGCGCCCGAAGGCTGACCCATAGCCGTTTTGATACCGCCGATTATAGATACCGCCGCTTCCGGTGCGGAAGTGCCGAGAGCCACTACCGTTAAACCTATGATAAAGGTTGAGACGTGTAATTTTTTCGCTATGCCTGCCGCACCGTCGACGAAGAAGTCCGCACCCTTGACTAAAAGCACGAAACCGACGATAAGAAGCAGAAACCAAAGTATTGCCTTGAGAACCATTTTTGCTTTACCCCTTGATTTTATTTTGTTTGAAATATAAAAAAATAGACTTTTAACTTAAATCGCTTTAAGTTAAAAGTCTTGTTACCGAAAAAAAATTTAGCGGTGTCAAACCCCGAGCTTTTAAATAGCCGTCTTGACGAGATTTGCCTTAAACTACTCCCTTTCAACGCTATAGATTTTAACACGGCTATTATTAATCTGTCAAGCGTTTGATTGCAAAAGAAATATTCTCTACTATCTCTTTAGCCGTCGTTGCATAGTCGGAATACTTTTGAGAGCAAAGCTCTGCCGAACAACCTAAAATATACTGAGAGCAGACTGCCGCGTCCGCAAGCGAAAGTCCCCTTGCCGCATTGCCGCAGATTAGCCCCGAGAGCATATCGCCGCTGCCTGCCTTGGCAAGAGCGGAACTGCCGCGTGAAGTTATAACCGTTCTTTCTCCGTCGCTCGTTACGCACACCGCACTCTTTAAATGCACGGTCACGCCGAATTCTATCGCAAGGCGTTTTGCAACGCCTATAGGGTCGGCAATAACCTCCGCCTTACTCAAGCCGCAAAGCCTTGACATTTCGCCTACGTGGGGCGTTAAAAGTACCTTAGCTTTAGTTTGCTTTAATGCGGACATACCGAATTTTGCAAGGCTGTTTAATCCGTCGGCGTCGATTATAAGCTTGCCGCTATAGTCTTTTAAAAGGTTGCAGACGAGATTGTAAGTTTGTTCGTTACAGCCTAAGCCCATACCGATAGCTATTGCGTCGGCGGAAAGGAAAGGCGTTTCGCTATATATGCACTGCGGATAGATAGCCGCAAGCTGACACTTGATTTCGTTCGGTACTACTGCGTAGACGTAGCCGCAACCCGACTTTAAAGCGGTGGAAACGGAAAGTGCAGACGCGCCTAAGTATTGGCTTGACCCTGCAACAACGCAAGCCGTACCGTAACTACCCTTATGGGTATTTCTCTTTCGGTTGCGGAAGAATTGCTTTATATCCTGTTCCTGTAAGAGCAAGGCGTCGGGCGTATCGCAATTAATGCCTATATCCTTTACAACTATTTCGCCGCTGAAATCTATGCCGTCGTTGAGATACAAACCAACCTTGGGATAGGCGATGGCAATCGTCTTATCCGCCTTTACCGCACAACCCAAAGCCAAGCCGTTATCGCCGTTTATGCCGCTTGGAATATCAACCGATATAACGTACGCCCCTGAATTATTTATCTGGTCTATAACGCTTTTATACTCGCCGCTTACGGTGCGGTTTAAACCCGTACCGAACAGGCAATCGACGATTATATCGCCCTTTATTTCAGTAGTATATTCGCCGCTATACGCCTGTTTTTCCCTTTGGCAGTCGGGTGAGAGCGAACCATCTATTGCGTACACCTTTACGGCAATTCCCTGTTCTTTTAAAAGCCTTGCACAAACGTAGCCGTCTCCGCCGTTGTTGCCCGTACCGCAGACGATTAAAACGTTTTTTGCGTTAAGGGTTTTTACGGCGCAAGATACTTCCTGCGCAACGGCTTTTCCTGCCCTGTGCATAAGCTCTTCGCTTGATATTCCCCACTCTATCGTCGCCTTGTCGGCTTGACGCATAGTTTCGTTTTTTAAACAGTACTGCATTTAAACCTCAAACTCATCTCGGCACTGCTGATTTTTTGAATTTCGCCGTCGATTTCACAAATTAGATTACCCTTCTCGTCAACGTCTAACGCGGTCGCTGAAAGCCTTTGACCGTTTGCGTCTAAATAGACTTCCTGACCGAACCAGTTTACGAAAGATTTATACTCTTCCACCGTGTACTCGTTTTGCAGATTTTTAATAAGCTGGGCGCGCACGGACTTTAAGTTTAACTTTCTGCCCTTGCTCTCACGCATAGTCGTTGCAATCTCTTTTAATTCTTCGGGCAAAAGGTTGTTCACGTTTAAGCCTATGCCCACGATTGAAAGGCAGGTGTTGTCTGCGCCTAAACGGTTTTCAATAAGCGTTCCGCACACCTTTTTGCCGTTTAAAAGTACGTCGTTAGCCCACTTGACGGTGGGGTTTAAATTAAACGCCTTAAGCGTGTTGCAGACGGCAACGCAGGCGTTTATCATTATTGAAAAGGTGTTTGAAAAGTCAAAATTTTTATACCTTTTCATAACCGATACGTATACGCCGCCTTCGTCGGAAATAAAGCTCCTGCCCTTAGTTCCCTTGCCCTTGGTCTGCCTTTTTGCGCACACTATCAAGTCCGCTTCGTTGGGGAAGCGTTTACAAAATTCGTTAGTCGAATCTATCTCGTCAAGTTCAATTATCTTAGTCTTCATCTACTCTCTCGCTTGCCGCCTTAACCGTATCGTAATCGTATCCTTTAGAAATTAAGTAGCGGCATCCTTTATATACGTTTTCTTTTGAAAGCTCTTTGCCCTTTAAATATTTTTTAAGCAGGGTCAGGACTTCTTCTTCATCGTCGGACAAATCGGCAAGTTCTTCTTCGATTACGTCTCTATCTATTCCCCTTTTTAAAAGTTCAACTTCGATTGCGCGTTTACTCTTGCCCGAAACGCTTTCTACGTACATTTTGCAATACTGCCTGTCGTCGGCGTACCCGTAGTAATCAAGTCTTTCAAAAACGTAGTCTATAACGGCGTCTACGTACCCCTTTTTAATAAGAAAATCTCGGATTTGTTTTCTCGTTTTGGGGGATGCGGAAATGTGGGTTAACGCCTTATCCACCGCCTGAGCCTTTTCGGTTTCGAGCTGAATGATATCGAGCTGAGCTTTGTCTATAACCATACCTGCCTTAAGGCGGTACTTTACGGCAACTTCCAACTTAATTCCGCAATAAAACCTGCCGTCAATAAAGATTGAACAGCGGGTTTTATCCTTGACCTGTGGCTCGATAGAAGTTATCGTTGACATCGCTTTACTCCTTTACCTTTTATAAGGCGGATTGTTTTACAATTCTAACATTGCCAACATTTTTTGTCAATCGTTTGACTTTACGCCCGTAGCGTTATATAATAATTGCAAATTTTATAAGCAGGTAAATTACTATGGCAGTTGATATGGATTGGTCGTCGCTTAACTTCGGTTACAGGAAAACCCCCTACCGCTTCGTTGCTGAATACAAAAACGGCAAGTGGGACGAGGGGCGTTTAACTCAGGACGATAAAATAGTCATTTCCGAGTGCGCAGGCGTTTTGCAGTATGCGCAGACGGCTTTTGAAGGGCTTAAGGCTTACACCACTAAGGACGGCAAGGTAGTAGTTTTCCGCCCCGACTTGAACGACGAGCGTATGAATCAGTCCGCCGCAAGGTTGGAAATGCCCACCCTTCCCGAAGGTATGTTTATTAAAGCCGTAGAACAGGTCGTTGCGGCGAATAGGGATTACGTCCCCCCCTACGGCAGCGGCGCAACGCTGTATTTAAGACCTTATATGTTTGGCTCTTCCCCCGTTATCGGCGTTAAACCTGCGGAAGAATATCAGTTCAGGCTGTTTGCTACCCCTGTTGGTCCTTACTTTAAAGGCGGCGTTAAACCCATTACCATAAGGGTTTGCGATTTTGACAGGGCCGCACCCCACGGCACGGGGCATATTAAGGCAGGGCTAAACTATGCAATGAGCTTGCACGCAATCGTAGACGCTCATAAGCAGGGCTTTGACGAGAATATGTACCTTGACGCAGGCACGAGAACTTACGTTGAAGAGACTGGCGGCGCAAACTTCTTGTTTGTAACCAAAGACGGCAAGGTGGTTACGCCTAAGTCCGACTCCATTCTCCCTTCCATTACAAGGCGTTCGCTTTGCTACGTTGCGGAAAAGTATTTAGGGCTTACCGTTGAACACCGCCCCGTTAAATTTGAAGAAGTCAAGGACTTTGCAGAGTGCGGTCTTTGCGGTACGGCGGCAGTCATCTCGCCCGTAGGCAAAATCGTTGACCACGGCAACGAAATCTGCCTGCCTTCCGGCATGAACGAAATGGGTAAGGTAACTAAGGAGCTGTACGAAGTGTTGACGGGTATTCAGATGGGCACTATCGAAGCACCCGAAGGCTGGATTCACGAGATAAAGTAAGTTTGATT
>CAMAHZ010000058.1 GCA_945834965.1 uncultured Clostridia bacterium
AATAATTTTTATGCGGCAGGCAATTTAAAGCGCTCTGCCGCATATATTTTTATATGGAATTTTCTTTCAATAAGCTTAAAAAGTTAGACGTTATTTCCATTTCCGACGGCAAAAATTTAGGTAGATTATGCGACGTTACCTTTACCCTGCCGGAAGGCAAAATCAAAGGCTTTACCGCCACGGGGTGCAAGGGCTTTAAACTCGGCAAGACTGAAATATTTATACCCATTCCCGATATTGTTAAAATCGGAGAAGACGCAATCTTGGTTAGAACGGACAAAAAGCCGCCTAAGCCGCCCTGCCCGCCAAAGCGAGATAGGGAAGGCAACTGCGACTGCCCACCTAACCCCGACCCCTGCTCGCCCCACTTTTCGCCGCCCGACCCCTGTATGCCGCCCGACCCCTGTATGCCGCACCGACCGCACGACCCCTGTATGCCACACCGTCCACCCCCTGACCCCTGCTCGCCTTGTAATCAGCCGTTCGACGGGCGCAGAAATTTCGACGATTATGAGTAGGCAAAAGGCAAGTTTAGCCGTCACAATCGAAAATATAGCGTTTGGGCGGCATATAACTAATACTTTTAAACTTAACCAAAAGTTTTTGGGCAAGATTAAACCCGACAAGAAAAACCTTGTCGGGTCGTTTTACATAATGATTTAATTAACCGCGTCTTTTAGAAGTTTCCCTTGAGCGGCTTGACGCAACCGTTTCATCAACGGGGCTGTAGAAGCCGAACACGTCTAACACCCTGTCGTTATCCGCCATTCCCCTGCGAACTTCAGGCTGGGGTGCAGGTTCGGGTGCAGGCTGCTGTGCAACGGGTTGCTGCTGAACGGGCTGTTGAGCGACGGGTTGCTGAACAGGCTGTTGCATCATGGGCTGCTGCATAGGCACATAGTAAGGCATTGCCATAGGCTGAGCCATAGGCATTTGCATCATAGGCTGAACGTAGGGCATCTGCATCATGGGCTGAACGTAGGGCATTTGCGTGATAACGGTAGGCTGCTGGGGCTGAACCATTACGGGAACGGTCTGCACTACGGGCTGCTGCACGTTAGGCTGTTGAACAGATTTTTGTGCGGTAGGCTGCTGGGGCAACTGCACTACGATAGGCGTTGCCGACGTAGCGGGGCGAGCCTGCTGAACGGTAGGCGGTACCACCACTTTACGAGCCTTACGCTTAGACGATTGCTTGTTGCCTGAACGCACTAAAAGCACGCCTACGCCGATTATTGCCGCAAGGGTTGCCGCATAACCAAAAGCTAAAAGTATTATTTGCCAAGTTTCAAAACTATTTACGGCTAATAGAGAAGTAATCATTCGTTATACCTCTGAATACGTACTCACTAAATCCCCTTTTTGGGGGGACACTTATCCACACTATTTATTGTGTGTGATAAAATATATCATTTTTTGTTTGTTTCGTCAATACCTTTTCCGAAATTTTTACGATTTTTAAGGAAAAAAGTACTAATTATTTTAATAATTTACCTAAATAGCCAAACAATTTGTTTATTATAACAATTTTTCGGTAGATAAATTATAAGCGTTTATCCACACACCCTACACCCTTAAGGTAAGGGTGTGCGGACAAGTTGTATTAGTTTTGCGGGGGTAATTGCAAAATTATAGGGGGAGGCGCTATGGTCTGAGGTTCCGCAGGGGCAGACGCATATATAAATTCAGGCTCGTTTCCGCCGTCGTTATTGTTTTTGCGCGCCAACAATATTATAACAATTATAAGCTCTACGAGAGCAAGCGCCGCCGTTACGCAGAACATAATAAGCCAGAAGTTGCTGGGTTCACGGTATACGCTTAAGGTTATGGTCTTAAGTGGCTCTGCAGCCGCCCTGCCGTTGCCCTTTTCGTAGATATTTACAATTATGTCGTTCATACCGTACTCAAGCTTTTCGCCGCCAACCACGTCGTAGGTGAACAGGTCTTTATCCACTTCTACGTCGAGCGAAATTCTATCAACGTCTGAACCTACTGAATACGAGTATGCGTTGCTGTAAGGGTCTTTGTTGAAATCGTTTTTCAAGGTAGGCAGCTCGGGCGAGCTGATTTCTTCTAACGTAGGTTCGCCCCTATCCACAACGAATATTGCAGATTTTTTAGCGTGACCGTCGTTGGAAACTATATCAACGCTGAATACGTTGGTTCCGAAGTCAAGCTTGACGTTTTTAAATTTGCCCGTATCGGTTTCGCCTACCACGACGGTTTCTATTCCATCTTCGCTGATACGCTTAATTTCGTACGTGCCGCCGTAAGCTAAGTCAACCTGGAACTTGAGTTTATCCTTTTTGTAGTTATAGCCGTCAAGGACGTGCAATACGGTATCGCTTGAAGCCAACACGAACGAAGTGACTTCTTCGTCGTCGATATAAATCTCGGTATCGGGACCGACGATTTCACCCTGAGATAAACGGGTTATTTCGAATATGTAAGCGTCTTCGCCGTTAGAGTTGGAACCGTCTTCCGCAATCGCATAGATTTTAAGAGTTACAGTTTCGCCTTCGGGTAAGTCGAGATATCCACTCTTGGTAAGGGCAGGGTCGATAACGACCTGCGACTTAACTACTGCCGGAGTTACGACTACCTTAACCCTGCTCTCTGAATAGGGAACGGTTATCTTAACAGGGTCGTTATAAGCTGCGGGTACGTCGTCGTAATAGTCCTTGTTTCCGTTGATAACGATACGGGTTAAGTCGTAATTGCTATCGAGAACTATGGGCTTTTGGGAGATGGTTATGTTATAGGTACGCTCCGTACCGTCTTCCGCAGTTACCGTTATAGGATAGGTCTGCGTTGCAGTCGAATCGCCTAAGTTAAAGGTCTTAGTGCCTGCGCCCGTAACCTTGGACGTGCTTGCCGTAGGGGTCGCGTTGATGTTTACCGTATAGGAAGAAGCTTCGTCTACCAAGATGTTATAATCGGTAACGTCGGGGTTGAAAGCGCCTTCCGTAAAGGTTACTGGCTTGCCGCCTACCGTTACGGAGAGAGCTTTTAAGGAAGCGTCGGCATTTGCGTTATCCCTTGTTATTTCAAAGGTGTACCACTCGCCTTCTTCGTCCTTATCGCTCTTACCGCGGATTAACAAGGTCGTTACTCTGCCTTCGGGTAAGTCGATGGTTCTTTCGTGGTTGCGCCCCGTAGGTACGGTCTTTGAAAACGTATTTCCAAGCTCGTCCACTACGGTGGTGTAAACGCCGTCCGTTGAAACGGCCATCTTTAAGGTCTTTACCGTATAGGGAACGGTGAACCTGTAAGTCGTCTGCGATTTGCTGAAGTTGAACAGGTCGGTTGAAAGAGTTGCGCCGTCGGAAGTGAGCGTGATTCTTTCGATATCCTTTTTGTTTTCGTAGAGATTTACGATAAACTTATAGGTTGCCTGACCGGTTGCCGACTTTGCAGTAAGCGAGAATTCGTTTTTGCCGTGAGCAAGTTTTCCTGACCAAATGCCTGACGATGAGTTTAAACCGCTTGCCGTAACAGTTGCACCGCTCGTGGGGGTAGCCTTGATTCTAATGCTGGAACCTTCGGAAACGGTGTCTGTGCTTAAGTCTACCGTGTACGTCTTTTCAAACTCGTCGTATCTGGACGAAGCGAATACGTCCTCAAACGTACTACCTGCTTCTGCAAACTCAAGCGCGGTGAAATCGCCGGGGATAATGATGCGCTTGATAGTTACCGTATACGTGTTGGTCGTACCCGATTGCGACGTTACTAAGAAGTTATACGTCGTCTCGTGTTCAACGTTGTTCTGGAACGTAAACGTCTTTGTAACTGAATTAGAAGTCATTAGCACGGTGTCGCACTTTACGGTGGAAGTAGTAACCGTAGGTACGGCAGTTAATTCTACTGTTGCTGTGTTTGCCGTACCTTCCTTCTCAATCTCGATAACGTAGTCGTTTACGTTGGGATTGAAGGCTATAACATCCTTATATTCCTTTTCAACGCCGTTGATTTTTACCGAAAGCTGTGAAAGAGTCGTGCTTGAATCCGCCGCAGCTCTGTTGAAATTGAACGTAAATTTAGTGCCGGTTGCAGTTGTATCAGAGCTTAAGCCCGTACCGTTGTTTGCAACGCCGTATACAACTAACGTAGTAGTAGAACCAGCCGTTAAGGTGACTTTCTTTTCATAGACGGTACCGTTTTGAGTGAGCTTTTTATTGCCCGTTTCGCAGATGACGTTATATTTGCCGTCCGGCGTAACTTTTACCGTTACGAAACTTGTTGTGAAAGGTAAATCGATTGAATACGTATCCTGCCAGGAATTAAACGTAAAATCGCTTAATGGTGCGTTATTACTGTCGGTTATGGTGATATTGTTGATATCGTGCTTATCTTCGTAAAGATTTACGTTAATTGTGTATAACGCGCTGCCTAAACTTGAAGTTGCGGCAATCTTAAAGGTGTTTAAACCGAACTTGGATAAGTTGCCGACGTAGACGTCGCCGTTTTTGGTAAGACCCGTGAGTGAGCCGACCTTTGCATCGGGGGTATTTAAGGTTACCTTAACGCTGAAGGAAGTGCCTACTGAAACCGAACTTACGTTGTATGAAATCGTCTGCGACTTGGTTGCGTCGAAATCGGAGAATATTGAAGTGAAGTTTGCGCCGTCGGTAGAAACTTCGATATCTGTGAAGTCGCCTGCCAGCACTACTCTCTTTATATTAATTTTATATTCCTTTTTGTTTGCCGCACCCGATTCAGGCGTTACCGTTATGGTATAAGTTTCCGTCTTGGACGTAGTACCAAAGGTGAACGTCTTAGTGCCGGTACCCGTTACCGTAGCCTTATCGCTTTGGGCGGTTGCCGCTAACGCTATCGTAGCCGTCGTATTACCCGTACTTTCAATCGTATACGTATACGTAAGCGTGTCAGGGTCGAAGGTTACGCCGCCGTCGTATTCGGTTATAGGCGTACCGTCTACGCTGACGTCGAGCGTCTGCAGTTTGGCGTTAGTGTCCGCCGCACCCCTTGTAATAACGATTGTATATTCGGCACCCTTATTGCCCGTACCGTTATCGGCAATGCCGTATACCTTTATCGTGGTAGCCGCACCTGCCGTAAGCGCAACCGAGCTTAAGGTGTGCGCAGTCGTGTTGGCGGTGTGCGTAAACGTCTTGGTCGTGCCGCCCACGTCCGCCTTGAGCGTGGTAAGTATACCGTCGCTGACAGCTTCTATATTAATCGTATCGTAATTCTTATAGGGTACGGTGATACTATATGTGGGCTGTGAAGAGTTAAACGAGAAATCAGATATTACGTTTGTACCCTGTTTAAGGGTCATAGACGTAATCGAGTTCTTCTTTTCTACAAGTTTAATGACGAATTTGTACGTAGTTGCGCCTACGCCGTCTACGTTTGCCTTAAGGTTAAATTCGTTCGTGCCGAGTGCAAGGGACTTAGTCCACGTGCCTGAGCCACCGGAAATGCTCGTAGCGGTTACGGTTGCACCTTCGCTTGCGGTACCCGTCAATTTAAACGTCGTGTTTGCAGGATAGGTTGCGGGGTCAAACTCCTTCGTCATCGTATAGGTATTGCTCGCACTGTCGAACGCAGTTCCTGAATCGGTCAAGACGTCTACTGCAGAGCTACTGCCTATCTGGTATTTTAAATTAGCTATATACCCGGGCTTAAGGTTCTTTGCAACCATAACCTTATAGGTCTTGGTGTTGCCGCCTTGTGCCGTTACGACTATTGTATACGTCTTAGCCGAACGCTCGGTCGTGGACGAATAAGCCGTGCCGTCGACCGTTGCCGACGAAGTTGCGGCGTTCAAGGTCATATTAAACTTACCCTTGAAGCCCGATTCTTCACTTAATAAGAAGTAGTAATCAACGCTGTTAGCCGTGGCTTTTGCCGCGTCGTTATTGACGGTGGTACCCGTCGTTGATTCGGTCATCGTAAACGTCTTTATGGAAGTATCAACGTTGACGACGCTGAACGTAATCGTATACGCCTTTTTAGTAGTGCCGTCTTTTGCCGTGACGGTAAGGGTAAGCGTACCGCCGTCCTTAATATTAGTTATAGACGCCTTGGTTGAAATCGTAGTAACGTCGGAAGTACAGTTGTTTGCCGTTACCGCAACGCCCGTTGCGCCGTAGCCTGAAAGTATCGTGGGCGTTACGTCGACTGAAGTATTATCGCTGGGGACTTTGACGGTGTAGCTTACAGTTTCCTGCGCAAACGTGCCTTGCAATCCCATGCCCGAAACGGAAGCTGCCGAAGCAGGTCGGTTTATGGCTACCGCTAAATTTGATAGTCGCGCATACGAACTCTTTATGACGAGAGTGTAAGTTTTCGTACTCGCGTCTTCTGCGGTGACGAGAATTTTAACCGTCGTTTCACCACTACTATCTAAGGTTATCGAAGTTTCGGTATCGTTTGTAAGCGCCGTTGTGGGCGTGCCTGTGCCAACGCAATATTTCATCGTAGCAGCGGCGTCGTTTGCGGCGGCTTTGAACTTAAAGCTTGTACCAGCGTCTGCCTTTACGTGGGTCATACTGTCGGCAATGGTAACTGCAGTTGTTGCCGAAGTAGTACCGACAGACAAGCTTTTTAAGGTTTTATCCGAGCTGACCTTACCTATTCTTACCGTTGCGGAAGTGCAGTTTATTCCGCCGGTAGCGGCAACGTGGTCAACTTGGTTTGCACCCGTGGAGTCATTATACTGCACGGCGTTTGCGTTAATTTTAGCTACGCCGAACGAAAGGTTGCCTACGCCGTTAGGCGTATCCGACGCAACTTTGACTTTATACTTTATCGTAACCGCTTCATTTGCAGGTAACAAATACACGTCTGACTGCGCAAACGAAATTAAAAAACCTTTTTGCGATGCGGCTGCACCGTTTTGATAGCCGCTGTTATTATAATAGGTATATTTATAGTCGTCGATTTCGGAGTCCCAGTCAAGAAGGTTGGATTCTATTCCATTCGTACCAAACGTCGTATCCAACGAAAAATATTTGTTATTATCGGAAACTGCGCCGCTTGCATCCATAGGGCTTATCGTAAGACTGATAGCCGTCCACGATAAAGACGACGATTGACCGGGCGTTATCGTTACGGTAAAGGTTATAGTTTCACCCGCTTCTGCATTTGTCTTATCTGCCGTTACTACAACGTCGGTAACGGACGAAGACGCAGCGTCTGCCGAGAGTGACTTATAACTAAAGATATTACTGCCCAAAACGCATACAACTATTGCTACTAACGCAAGCAATAGTGAAAATGCAATTTTCTTAATAGATTTGTTCATTTGTTTTTCCTTAACATAGTACAGTTTTTAAAACTGCACTATTAATTTATTGAAAGCTTTAATTTGATTTTGCTTTTATACTCATAGTAATCTTTTGAGTAGTAATACCACAATTCGCAGAAACTACAGGACTGTTGTTTGTTTCGGTCGTGCCGTTCGTATAATCGTATACGTCCGTTGAATAATCCTTAGAGATAAAAGATATCATATTATAATTACTTTTCGTAATACCAAACAAGAAACTATCAACAGGGGTTGAATTATCCTTGACCTTTATAGTTGCGGTTACGACTAATTTTTCCGTAGAAGAAACAGGCGTTGTACCGATAAAAGCTAAACTAACACGGAAACCGTTTATATCTACGGTGCTATTAAACTTATCATTGGTGTTATTGCAAACTTTGTACTTGGTGCTCTCATGATCGTA